>JAUZPS010000271.1 GCA_030705945.1 Bacillota bacterium | reverse complement strand
TAAGGGTTTTTTAATTGAGGTGTCTGAATTGACCGGAATTGCCTGACTGAATTAAAACGGATTCATATGACTGAATTGCCTGGATTCATCTGGCTGAACTGGTCCGGAATACGCAATATGAAGGAAAAGGTGTGTAAGATGATTATAGAGTATAAGAGAACAAGTCTTTTAGCTGTAATATTTGCGATACTAATATTATCAGTATCTTATCTTATTTATTCGTTATGGTTTGCAAAAGAAAAAACTTCTCAAATAGTGGATGTAAGTCCATTGCAGAGTTTAAATATACCAAATAAAGTTGACAGTATTTCGGCTAATTTTAATAAGCTGCGCAATACTATTAATTTAAAAGAGTACGAGTTAAATGTATATGATGGAATAAACCAAAAAACTAAATTAAAACAACCAGATGAGATTAAGGAATGGATATCTTTTAAATATGAAAATGGAACAGGGGTTTATGTAAATATTAACTTATTCTATAACTCCTTAGCGGCTGATAAATCATATATGAATGAATATCAGAATGCGGAAAATACCAAGTATGGAATTTATACCTATGATTCTAAGAACGGGATAAGATATTTTTCTTCATATATAGAACGCCTAAGGGGTGATATGTTTCCCGCGATGTTATCTGATGATTATATTTCAACAACTGTAGTACAAATCAATAATGTTGTAATTTCTATATTTGAAATGTCTAATAGTAACAAAGTTATTAAAAAGGATGAGATTATTAAATTAATTTCTGATTCACTTAAAAAATGTAAATAGAGAAGTTGTAATTTAACTGTTTCCATTAAGGTGCAAGTTTAGATTTTGAAATTAACACTTTCAGTGTAAATCAACATTTTAGTTTGACATTCATGAGCTAAGTATATTTATTTAGGCAAACATCAGTATATCATTTGGTCTATTTTCATTAGCATAAATTCTAACTTCATGAAATCGATTAAGTTGCCGGAGGAATCCGACTTCCTTTTTTCTTTAACAAAAATTCAAAGATTTCTGGAAACTGGCATAGGACCAAGCCCCAGCTTTTCTGTAAGCGATGGAAGTGTGTCCTGAAGAGTTGATTGCAATGTAAGGATTTAAGGTTTAAGGATTTGAAAGCGTTTACTAAAAACTAAAATATCCCAAACTCTTCGATTAAAGCTTTTTTCATAACCTCTACAGGCGCATTAATTCCAGTCCAAATCTTAAAACCTATGGCGCCTTGGTTAACAAGCATTCCAAGGCCGTCCAATGTTTTTGCGCCGCGTTTTCCTGCTTCCTTAAGAAACAAAGTGCGGGGTGGGTTTGGAATAACATCACAGACAGTCATTTCAGCGTGGATTGTGCCATAATCAATATCCGCCTTTTCGTTTACATCGGGATATAAACCGATTGAAGTTGCATTGACAAGAATGTCAGTCCCTGATGGTATAGAAAACGTACAGTTCCAACTTGCGTACTGAGCTTTGCAATCGATCTTTGAATTCAGCAGTGTGACAAGTTCCTGTCCTCTTTTTTCGTTCCTGTTGACGATGGTGATATGTTCAACCCCAGCTAAAGCAAGTTCAACTGAAATTGCTCTAGCTGCGCCTCCGGCGCCTAAAATCACTGCTCTTTTGCCCTTAGGGTCCACTTTAGCTTCATCGATCAATGACTTCAAAAAACCCTTGCCGTCAGTGTTCTCGCCATATAGCTTGCCATCCTTAATAAATATAGTATTTACAGCTCCTATAAGCCTAGCGTCATCAGCAATTACGTCAAGGTATTTAAGAACTTCAACTTTATGCGGTATCGTCAGGTTGATTCCTTTAAAGTTACATGCGAGGATACCTTTTATGGCAGATTCGAGATCCGCTGGCTTGACTTCAATGGTAAGATATCTATAATTCAAATCTAGCGCCTTAAACGCCGCTTCCTGCATAACAATAGTTGGGTTTTCTGCAACAGGGCATCCCAATACCCCAACAAGCTCAGACTTGTAATTCTTTTCGGACATTACCAACACTCCTTTAAAATATTAATATGCAAAATCAGCAGCCTCCTAGATAAATGAAATGATAGATTGGAGGAGCTGCGTTTTGCCGACGCATTTGCATTGAAGTTTATATTACATGAACATATTATACAAAAAACGGGAATCTTTTTAAACCTTTTATTTTATCACTGTTGAGTTCTTATTTATTGATCTCATGAATGAGATATAGTTGTCTATTTCTAAGGAACCTTCAGATAAAATTTCAAGATAGTTTGGAAAGTCTATATTACCGTTAACCCATTTTTATCACATCTTTACCAATTGCTGTTTCAAATTCAAACTTTACAATTAGTTTATATTATGGTAAAATGTTTTTTGCAGTTATTAACCATTTGCTCGGTTTTTGGAAGACTCCGACCAATTACCTGGCTGATGGCGATTTTATAATAGGGAGGATCATAAAATGATCAAAGAATTAAAAACAGAAATTATCAACAAGCACAAGATCCATGACAATGACACTGGGTCACCGGAAGTTCAAATCGCGATTCTTACAGAAAGAATCAATCATTTGACAGACCACTTAAAGACTCATAAAAAAGACCACCACTCAAGAAGAGGTCTTTTAAAAATGGTTGGAGCAAGAAGAGGTCTTCTAAATTACCTTCAAGATAATAGCATTGAGAGATATCGCGCAATTATCGAAAAATTAGAATTAAGAAAATAATAATAATGAGCGGAGATACCGCTCATTATTTGTATTAAAAGGAAAAATGAGGCTATAATGAATTGCGACATGGGAAATAATACAGTAATAAATAAAAAGCTAAAGTCAAAAAATAATAAAACAAAAATATTAAAAACAAAATTTAAAAATTAAGATATTAAAAATTTAAAAAAATAAAATTTAAAATATTAAAAATAACAATTATTTTTAATAAGTATAATAAACCTTCAGGCAGTAGAAGGTAGATTGTGCGTCAAAATATGAGGTTTGGCGTAGAATCTACATGCTACAGTCTGTGGTTTAAAATTAAAGGAGGAATATTAATGCTAAATGTTTTTACTATGGATCTGGCAGGTAGGAAACTTGTAATTGAAACAGGACTTATGGCGCAATTTGCAAATGGCTCAGCTCTTGTGCGTTATGGTGATACTGTAGTGCTTTCAAATGCTACTGCGTCAGCTAACCCAAGGGAAGGAATAGACTTTTTTCCGTTAAGCGTCGATTATGAAGAAAGATTGTATGCTGTAGGAAAAATTCCAGGAGGATTTATCAAGAGGGAAGGAAAGCCTTCAGAAAAGGCAGTTCTGACTTCAAGAGTTATAGATAGACCGATAAGACCTCTGTTTCCTAAGGACTTAAGAAATGATGTGACAGTTGTAAACACAGTAATGTCGGTAGAACAGGATAATTCACCGGAAATAGCGGCTATGATAGGCGCGTCAATTGCGATAAGTATTTCCGACATTCCTTTTAAAGGGCCGATTGGCGGTGTGGTATTAGGTCTGGTTGATGGCGAAGTCATCATAAACCCCAATACTGAACAAAGGGAAAAGAGCCAGATGTATGTGACTTTGGCTGGAACTAAAGATAAAGTAACAATGATAGAAGCAGGCGCTAATGAAGTAACTGATGATGTTATGTTAAAAGCAATCAGAATGGGTCATGACCAGATAAGAAAAATTGTTGAATTTATAGAAAGTATTGTTGAAAAGGTTGGAAAACCCAAATTTGAATATAAATCTGCAAATGTTCCTGATGAGATATTTATGGCAGTCAAGGAAAACTGTTATGAAAAAATGAGACAAGCTGTATTGGCGGAAGATAAATCGGTGAGAGACGAAAATATTACTAATCTCACTAATGAAATATTGGAAAAGCTTGCTGAAACTTTTCCTGAAATGCAATCTGCAATAAAGGAAGCGGTTTACAAGCTTGAAAAGAAAGTTGTAAGAGAGTATATATTAAAAGAAGGAAAGAGAGTAGACGGAAGAAGACTCGATGAGATAAGAACATTATCAGCTCAGGTCGGAATCCTTCCTCGCACTCATGGTTCAGGTCTTTTGCAGAGAGGTCAGACGCAGGTATTGACTACTGTTACATTAGGGGCGATGGGAGAAGTCCAGATGCTCGATGGAATCGAACTTGAAGAAACAAAAAGATACATGCATCACTACAATTTCCCAGGATACTCAGTTGGAGAAGCAAAGCCAACAAGAGGACCCGGAAGAAGAGAAATCGGTCACGGAGCTTTAGCTGAAAGAGCTTTAGAACCGGTTATACCAAATGAGGATGATTTCCCTTACGCAATAAGGCTGGTTTCCGAAGTGCTTATGTCAAACGGATCAACTTCCCAAGGAAGCGTATGCGGCAGCACAATAGCGCTTATGGATGCGGGAGTTCCAATAAAAAGTCCTGTTGCGGGTATATCGGCAGGTCTTGTTATCGATGAAGAAAACCCTGATAAATTCATTACTTTTATGGATATCCAGGGCATTGAAGACTTCTTCGGCGATATGGATTTTAAGGTTGCCGGAACTAAAAACGGTATTACTGCAATTCAGATGGATATAAAGGTTGATGGCCTCACAGAAGAAATAATCAGACAGGCGTTTGAATTAACTAAAAAAGGACGCTTCCAGATCATTGACGATGTAATATTAAAAACTATCCCTGAACCAAGAAAAGATCTTTCAGAGTACGCTCCGAAGATTCTTACAACAAGCATTGATCCTGATAAGATAAGGGAAGTAATTGGACCAGGCGGAAAGATGATTAACAAAATAATTTCAGAAACCGGTGTTAAGATTGATATTGAGGATGATGGAAAGGTATATGTTTCCTGCTCTGATATAAATGCCGGTAAAAAAGCAATCGGAATTATTGAAGGTATCGGAAGAGATGTTGAACCAGGACAGATTTTTATGGGCAAGGTTATGAGAATAATGGCATTCGGGGCATTTGTAGAATTTTTACCTGGTAAAGAGGGTCTGGTTCATATATCAAAACTCGATACAAAGAGAGTGGAAAAGGTTGAGGACGTTGTCAAGATAGGCGACGAAATTCTAGTTAAGGTTCTAGAAGTTGATAAGCAAGGCAGAATTAACCTTTCAAGGAAAGACGCAATACTTGAGACAGCTGAAAAGGCTAAAGAAGAATAAAAAGGGAACTACATTCCTTACCTATTTATTCCTTAATAATATAAGACAATCGGAGGGATTATGTTCGAAAAAGAAATACTTGATAATGGGGTTAGAATAGTTTGTGAGAAAATACCGCATGTCAGATCTGTTTCTATTGGTATTTGGGTAGGTACGGGTTCAAGAAATGAAAATAAATGTAATAACGGTGTATCACATTTTATAGAACATATGCTTTTTAAAGGAACAAATAGCAAAAGCGCGAAGGAAATTGCTGAAAGCATTGATAATATTGGCGGACAGTTAAATGCCTTTACCGGTAAAGAATGTACGTGCTATTATACAAAAACCCTTGATTCACATTTTGATATTGCAATAGATGTGTTGTCAGATATGTTTTTTAATTCAAAGTTTGATAAGAAGGACATAGACGTGGAGAGGAAGGTCATCGTAGAAGAGATCGGAATGTACCAGGATTCTCCTGAGGAACTTGTTCATGACGTACTCTCAGAGACCATTTGGCAGGGTGATCCGTTAGGCTATCCTATATTAGGCACGCAAGAGTCTTTGAGCAATTTAAACAGGGACGCTATAACAAGTTATATCGACAGCAATTATACGTCAAGTAACTCGGTTATTTCTGTAGCCGGTAATTATGATCATAACAGGTTGATATCTATGATCAATGAAAGCTTTGGAAAATGGAAGAAAAAAGATATCCAGCTTCAGGATTATAATAGCGCGGAATTCAGACCGGATTCTGTATTTATGGAAAAGGATACTGAGCAGGTTCATATATGTATTGGTTTTAACGGTATTAGCCATGGTAAGGATGACATCTATACACTATTGGCTGTTAACAACATTTTCGGGGGTGGAATGAGTTCAAGGCTTTTTCAGAAAATCAGAGAAGAAAAAGGTTTGGTTTACTCAATTTATTCATACCCAGCGTCATACAAGGATAATGGCTTGTTTACAATTTACGCTGGAATGAATCCCGAACATTTGGATACTGTTTTGAAACTTGTAGTTTCTGAAATTAAGACATTGAAGAAAAAAGGAATTAGTAAAGAGGATTTGGAAAAATCCAAGGAACAGCTAAAGGGTAACTATATACTTGGTCTGGAAAGCACAAGCAGCAGAATGAACAGCATAGGTAAGTCAGAGCTGATGCTTGGAAAGATATATTCACCTGATGAAATTCTTAAAAAGATTGATGACATAAATCTCAATGGAGTCAGAGAAATTATTGATAAAATATTTGATTTAGACTTGGTTGGCTTTTCAGCTGTTGGTAACTTAAAGAATAAAGTTGAAATTAAAAATTATATATAGAGCCTTAAACTGTAAATTTTGGTTATTATGCTTATTGGCAGTATCAAAAAACTTGAAATTAGCAGTTTTTGGAACACCCTTAGCAGAAACAGAACTCAGTAGTTTTATATCTGATATAAGACTAACTTAAAAGTTCTGTTTTTTTGTTGCAAAATAATGTTAAAATAATCGCCGTTTCTGG
>JAUZPS010000270.1 GCA_030705945.1 Bacillota bacterium | reverse complement strand
GAGAAATACACACTTAAAGAAATAATTTTTCCCGATAGAAAAAAATTATCGAATATAATCACATTAGCTGTTATAAATCTCGTTTTGTTTTTAGCTTCAATATCTATTATTTTTTTTATACCAGCTATAATTGTTTACCTTACAACAATTTTCTGTTCCTGTTATGTGTTTGATAAAAATATTTCAATAATTGAGGCGATATTTGAAAGCAAAAATGCAACGGGAGGACATAAAATCCAGCTATTGGGTTTGATGGTGAAGCTGCTGTTTCCGATAACAGTGATTTTACTCCTTTCGCTTATGTTAGCGGGTTCTTCAAATAAATTGTTAATTTTCCCTTTTGTTTTATCTTTTTCCTATTCTATTGCCATGTTAATGTTTCAGAGAATTGTTGCGTTATTATATTATAGTTTTGAAGATAGTGGTATGGATAATGAATGCTAAAGAATGAGGCGGAAGTTATTTTTAAACCTTTCTGAATTTATATCTTGACAAAGGCAAATTCATATATATAATAATAAATGTATCTTTTGCGTGTTTTATTTGTGGATGAAACGCCCTTAAATAGATTTTTAAGTTTTATATTATCGATGTTTTTATTAACACAACAAAAAATATAGTCCGGGCAATTAACTCAGCTGGTATGAGTACCACCTTGACATGGTGGGAGTCACAGGTTCGAGTCCTGTATTGCCCACCAAAAAGGGATAGTTAATTTACTATCCTTTTTCCATTTTTGAATTCATTTAAGGTAGTATCAAAAAAACTTAGCAACTGGGCGTTTCAAAAACTTGATATGATGGATTTTCGTTATAAACTTGAACAAGGAATTTTTTGAAACGCCCTTAATAACGATTTTAATATATTTATTGAAGTTACTATGTGTAATTGATATAATTATATAAAACATTTACCGGAACAGGTATATAAATGAGATTCTATCGTTGAGCCATGAGTATAAAATTAGCGATTTCTGTCGGAAATTTCACAGTATTGCATAAATATAAGGTTGTTTATTTTAATTATATTTAATAAAATAGATAAGCAAACGAGTCAACTGGAGGAAATAAATGAAAATTCTTGCTATAAACGGAAGTCCAAACAGAAACGGATCAACAGCGAAATTAATTGATATGATCTTAGATGTATGTGAAAATGAAGGCGCAGAATGTGAGAGACTACATATGGAGGACTATGTTATTGGGGAATGTTCATCATGCGTCAAATATTTGAATGAATGCGAGCATTGCCACTGCGGCGGAGATGATTTTATGCAACTCAAAGCAAAAATGCTCGACGCTGACGGTATTATAATTGGCAGCCCCTACTATAGTGGAAAACCAACTGGTCAGATCAAAAATTTTATTTACAGACTTGAATTTACAAGCGTAAATAACAGGTTTTTTGAAAACAAGTATATAGTTGGAGTTTCTTCTAGCGCTGTAAGTAATTCAAAGAAAATCGCTAAGTTTTGCGCAAGTTTAGGACATGGCAGTTTTATGGGGAATGGCATCATATCAGGCGTGTTTTACGAAAGTATTGTTGATAAAGTAGTAATGGGTGACTTAGCCGAAAATGAAGAATTAAAAGAGAAAGCCAAAGCAGTTGGTTTAAAACTCATTGAAGATATTAGAACTAAAAGGAAAGCTAGATTTTATAAGCTGAAGAAAGTTATATTTAAAAAATGGACAAAGGTGCTTTGCATAAAAGTTATAAGATGTATTGATAAAATAGAGCTTAGAATAAGACGATTTGCAGAAGACCAAGGGTGGATCAAAAAGATCAATAAAATTGAAGATTAACGTTTTTAATGTAATACGATGATTAAAACTTACAGCTTAAATTTATTGCTTTGGAAATGGATTAGTGATAAAATATATGTACAAGTCTTTTTTTATCCATTTTAAAACTTAAATAATAAAAGGAGAGGTTATATGAAGAAGATCACCGCATTTTTTCTCATTCTCGTAATGATGTCTTTAAGTATCATAAGTTATTCAGCAAGCCCACAGATTTCTGTTTATGTATTAGGCGGGAAACTGGATTTTAAAGATGCCGCTCCATTCATTGAAAACGGAAGAACACTGGTTCCGTTCAGAGCCATTGCTGAGGCGTTGGGCGCTAATGTTGAGTGGGACAGCGCAACAAAAACAGTTACTATTACAAAGCAATACGCGGCAAACGCAAGCGAATCGGTAACGGATACTACTTATAATGGCAATAGCGCTTCTGATGAAACTAAAATTGTCAAGATTGTTATAGGAAGTAATAAAGCTCTTATTAATGAAATTGAAACGACCTTGGATGTTCCTGCTAAAATATCAAATAGTCGTACATATGTGCCATTGCGTTTTGTAAGTGAAGCACTGGAAATGGGAGTAAACTGGGATTCGGCAACAAAGAAAATAGTTATTGATAAAGGAAATATAACTATTGCTTTTGATAAGAATAAGGCGGAAGTCGGAGATATAGTTAAGGCAAATGTTGAAGTTAATAACATTCCGGGTTTTACAGGTTTCCAGGTAAACATTAAATATGATCCGGATGTATTGCAGCCAATAGATCCAACAACAAATAAACCATATACAACAACTACTTTACCTGAAGACGGCACGATTTTATTAAACGAAAAATTCTCCCCTGTAAAGATGCCTGCAGGTAATGACCTTGATAAAGGTATTATCAATTATGGCATGACTTACATGAACATGGCGAGTTATAAAAACAGCATGAAAGCTGAATCAACTGGAACAATAGGTGTTATAAGTTTTAAGGTTCTTAAGAAACAACAGACTAATCTTAAGTTTGAAGACGCCAAAACAATGACAAAATCAAAGGATGGAACAATGCTTTATAATTGGGATGGTCAAGCTTTGAGCAATTATAATGTTGTTGAGCCGCAGCCATTAAATTAATACTGGATATATCGATAAAAAGCAATTAATCTTTTACATTTGCCTATCGCAAAATAACGTTAAAGCGTTCGTTATTTTGCTCCGTCAAATGTAAGATTAATAGTGCTTTTTATATAGATAAAGACTAATAATTTACTATATAATGTTAAAAACTCCACTATTTATTATAGTGGAGTTTTTGTATGGAATTAGTGATGAATATGGTTGATTTTAATATATCTTAACAATCAGATTATTTGTAAAATAGCGCATTTTAAGTATTGGGTTTCTTCAGAAGCAAGCAATATGGGATGATCTTTTGCCTGGGTCCTGTATTCGATAAGTCTGACTTTGCGTTTTGCGTCAAATGCAGCGTTGTAGATAATATCCATAAAAAGGTCGGGATCAACATGATGAGAGCATGAGCAGGTTATTAGAAAGCCGCCTTTTCTTATTATTTTCATCGCCCGTAGATTGATTTCTTTATAGCCTCTGACAGCTCCTTCGACAGCTCCCTTTGTTTTGGTGAATGCAGGCGGATCAAGAATGATTGTATCAAAGGATTCTTTATTGTCATGAAATTCTCTAAGCTTGTCAAATGTGTTTGCTGTCTCAAAACGGCAAACATTCTCTAAACCATTTAAAACGGCGTTCTCTTGCGCAAACTTTGTAGCGTGCTCTGAGATATCTATGCCCAGAGCGCTTTTTGCGTTATAGTGACCTGCATGCAAAGTGAATGAGCCTGTGTGACAGAAACAGTCTAGGACTTTAGCGCCGTTAACGAAGGGCTTTATCGCTGCCCTGTTTTCTTTCTGATCAAGAAAGAATCCGGTCTTTTGCCCATTTTCTAAATCAACGTTAAATTTCACACCATTTTCTATCATCTGGACTTTAGTGTCGAACTCCTCGGTTAGGAAGCCTTTAGACTGCAAAAGCCCTTCAAGTTCGCGGACTGGGACGTCATTTCTTTCATAAATTCCCGCAGGTTTAATAAGTTTATTTAATATATCAACAATTTGCGCTTTGTATCGGTCGATTCCCAAAGCAAGGGTCTGAACAACAAGATAGTCGGAAAATTTATCAACTATAAGCGCCGGTAAAAAATCCGACTCTGCAAATACGACCCTGCAGCTGTTTGGATCAGCAACAATCTTCCTATATTCCCATGCGTCTGATATTCTTTTATATAAGAAATCATAATCGATTTTTTCATTTTGATGAGTAAGCATTCTGATGGTTATTTGTGATTTAGGATTAATAAAGCCTTTTCCAAGAAATTTATTCTTCCAGCTGTACACATCGACAACATCTCCGCCTTCAAATTCTCCTTCGATTTTATCGATATCACTTTTAAATATCCAAGGGTGCCCGTATTCAACTCTTTTTTCTTTTGATTTTACCAAAAATGCTTTTGCCATAATTCCTCCATTTATCAGAACGCAAAAGTAACATAATCGAAGTTGCAATCAATTATGTTAAGCCTCGTAGCTATTATTTTCCTTTACATTCCTAAGTATCAATAATGATTATAGCATACCTTGGATAAATAGCAAAAATTCTAGTATAAAATAATTTTTTTCACCTGTGAAAGGTTTATTATATAAAAAGCACTATTAATCTTACATTTGACGGAGCAAAATAACGAACGCTTTAACGTTATTTTGTGATAGGCAAATGTAAAAGATTAATTGCTTTTTATATAGGCTAATTTTACTGTTCGTTATATATAGAATTACATAATTAAAGCAATTCCGATTAAAATAAAAAAAGCTCCGCCAACCCGCAAAATTGTGATCTGCTCGCCTAAGAATATACTTGAGCAAAGAAGAGTTATGAGGGGAGAACTGGACATTATTATTGTAACAAATGACACATCACCTTTCTTGATTGCCGCAAAATATGCCAGATCGCCTACTAGAGTTGCAAGAATAGCCTCAATACCGATTAAGATAAAGGAATTGGCCGAAATGTTTTTTAACTGAGGCAGGGAGCCGCTGCAAACTACCCAGCTTGAAACGAGCCCCGCCGCAAATAAAGTTCGCACAGCAAGCCCTGCCATGGGATTAATATTATTTAATCCTACCTTTGCAAAAATGGGAGCGATGCCCCAGCAAATCATTCCAAACAAAGCTAGAAAAAAAACTGTCATATTTTTTTCCCCCGGTTTATATTTTTTCATAATAATTTATCCTCGTAAAATTGCGCAAAAATTTATTAAGGGCGCTTCGAAAAATTCCTTGTTCAAGTTTATATAACGAAGACCATGCGACTATCAGTTTTATATTCAGAGGATATGATGAAAATAATTGCAATATTCCAAATGCTGCAAAATGGTATATAATTTCATCAAACTAAATAATTATATATAAGAATTTTCCGAAGGAGTTGCTTATATCATAAATACGCAGCTAAAGAGTCTATTAAAAAACAGGTCTTTTATAATGATATTAACGGGGCAAGGGATATCAAACTTAGGCGACGCATTTCAATTTATTGCGGCAACTACAATGCTTGTTAAGCTAACAGGTTCAGGTCTTTCCGCAATTCTGGGGATAATCGTTTCTCAGATTCCAAGTCTTATTCTGTCACCTTTTGCGGGATATTTGGGCGATAGGCTGAAAATAAAATATGTATGCGTTATAATTGATTTCATTAGAAGCATCATAACATTGTTTTTTATTGGAGCTCACAGTCCATTAAAGTTTTATACTTTAATGTTTGCAATTTCTATGCTGGATATAATCTATAACCCTGCTAAAAGAAAGCTGATAACTTGCATTGTGAGTGAAAGTGAATTATTAATGACAAACTCGCTTCTTACAGGGGTATCTGGAATTGCTTTCCTGATAGGGCCAGCTTGCGCAGGAATTGCAGTGGTTAAATTTGGAGCGGATATTGCATTTTATATAAACAGTTTTACTTATATCTTTTCAGCATTTATTTTATTTATTCTCAAATCGCGTAATTTAAATGTAAACTCAAATAACAAAAAAGACAAAAGCGGTAATTCTGGTGTAATAAATGAAATAAAGAAAGGATTTAAATATTTTAAAAGCGTACCGGAGATTAAAGATATTATAATAATCAGCACTGTGATCTGTTCTACAGCTTCAGCTATAAACATAGCTTTTTTCCCCTTTGTGTTTGATACTCTAAGGATTTCAAACAAGGAATGGGGAATTATGATTTCAGTATTTAACGGCACAAATTTTTTAGCAATGCTATTATCATTTTTATTTAGTAAAAATTTAAACAAAAAAATGAATCTTTATATTATAATTTCAGTTATACTGACCTCATGGATCTGGTTTTTCTATAGTATTGTCAATGAATTGCATATAATTCTGGCGCTTCAGTTTTTTGAGGGTACAATTCTGGCGTTTTGCGGCATTTTGCTGGGAACGAGACTTCAATCCCTGACAAATAAGACTTATTTGGCAAGAGTTATGAGCATCGGCGATATAATAAGCAACACTGGCAGAATAATGGGGGTTGCTCTGGCCTATTTAATGCTCGGATATTTTTCAGAGAGCTCGGTATTTTTATTGAATTCTGCGTTACTATTTGCGTTCATATTCTACAAAATTGTAAAAGGGTAGTGTATAATGTAGTGTATATATTTTGCAATAAACATTTTACATCTATTTTTTATATTGCAAAATATATACCTTGTTTCATAAGTTACGAAAAGTTCATCTTTGATAGAAAAATGCAGACGCATTAACTGCATTTTAATGTAAAATCTTTTTC
>JAUZPS010000027.1 GCA_030705945.1 Bacillota bacterium | reverse complement strand
TGAAATAAAACTTACAGAAGAACAAAAAGCGGGAGTAATTAACGCAATAAGAGAAACAAATGGGGAAATAGATTTTTCTTACATTGGATGGATTGCTGCTCTATTAATTGCAATGTATTTGATAAGCTCCGGATTTAGCTTGACAATGGGGCTTGTAATGTCAGGCGTTGCGCAAAGGACCGTAAGGGATTTAAGAAGAGATGTCGACAATAAACTTGCAAAGTTGCCATTGAAATATTTTGATTTGCATCCTCATGGCGATATACTAAGCCGTGTAACTAACGATATAGATACAATATCGACAACTTTGCAGCAGAGTCTTACTCAGATTATTACTGCTGTTGTAACAATTATAGGTTATATTATAATGATGCTTACAATAAGTCCTGTTCTGACGATTATTGTTTTGGGCTCCATGCCATTCTATATAATTGCGACAGTACTCATTGCTAAAAAATCACAGAAGTATTTTGCGCAGCAGCAAAAGGAGATTGGTCAACTCAGCGGACATGTTGAAGAAATGTATACAGGGCATAAAATTGTTAAAGCATTTGGTAAGGAAAAAGATTCAATACAAATTTTCAGCGATATTAACCAAAGACTTAATAAAGCAGGTTGGAAGGCTCAATTCGTGTCAGGAATAATGTTTCCCCTGATGAACTTTATAGGTAACATTAGCTATGTAATGATCTGTATTGTAGGTGGAATTTGGATAACTAAGAATAAGCTAAAAGTAGGTGATATTACCGCGTTTATTACCTATTCGAAGTCGTTTACAATGCCAATAGTTCAGACTGCGAATATTGCAAACATCATTCAATCAACTATAGCTTGCGCTGAACGTGTTTTTGAAGTGATGGATGAAGAAGAAGAAATACCTGACGCGGATAACGCAAAGGTTATCAGTATGCCAAAAGGTGAAGTGAAGTTTGAGGATGTAAGCTTTAGATATAAAGAAGAAGAGCCGCTTATTGAAGATATGAACCTTGATGTAAAGCAAGGGCATACAATTGCTATTGTTGGACCGACTGGCGCGGGTAAAACGACTCTTGTTAACTTATTAATGCGTTTTTACGAAATAAATTCAGGAAAGATAACTGTAGATGGCATTGATATAAGAGATATTAAACGAAGCGAGTTAAGAAAGATGTTCGGTATGGTTTTACAGGATACCTGGTTGTTTAACGGAACCATCAAGGATAATATAGCGTATGGTAGGGAAGGAGCGACAATGGAGGATATTGCGCGCGCGGCAAAAGCGGCGCATGCGGATCACTTTATACGTACACTTCCGGATGGATACAATACAATATTAAATGAAGAAGCGACAAACATATCACAGGGACAAAAGCAGCTTCTTACAATAGCTAGGGCTATACTTGCCGATCCGACCATATTGATACTCGATGAAGCGACAAGCAGCGTTGACACAAGAACCGAGGTTTTAATACAAAAAGCTATGGCAAACCTGATGAAGGGAAGAACAAGTTTTGTTATAGCGCACAGATTATCAACAATCCGTGATGCTGAGCTTATTCTAGTAATGAATAAGGGAAGCATAATTGAAATGGGTAACCATAAGGAATTGATTGAAAAAGGCGGTTTCTACGCAGATCTTTACAACAGCCAATTTACTGGCGCAAATTTAGAAAGCGAAGCTGTATAAACCTAGCTTATATAGATGGCTATAAAAAAGGAGCTAACAAACATGTTGGCTCCTTTTAACTTTTAAAGCGGTTTTGACATTATCTAAAAGAAAACTTGTATACATAGCGTTTTAGAAATGAATAGTATTTACTTATTGTAAAATATATGGCAAATAACTTTAAGGTTTTTGGATTAATGCTTTATTGTAAAATTGGGAATACTAGTATAACTGGTATTGACTTTATTGACAGTATGAAGTAATGTTAAAATCGAATGGTATATCTAAAGAAATCTTAAACTTAAAAAATAAGGGGATAAAAATGAAGCAACAGTCATTTGCAAGGGGGTTCGCGGTATTATCTGCAGCAGGAATACTGATAAAAATATTATCTTTACTATACATACCTTTTTTGATAGCTATAATCGGCGATGAAGGTTATGGGATTTATGGCGCGGCTTATCAGGTTTATGTACTGGTATATGTGCTGACGAACTCTGGTATACCTGTGGCAATTTCAAAGCTTATTTCGGAGTTGATAGCTGTTGAAAATTACAAGGATGCTGTGCGAAGTTTTAAGATAGCAAGATTTATGCTGCTGATATTAGGATTGGTTATGTCGGTTCTAACGATAATACTTGCAAAAACTCTTTCAAATACAATTAATTTTACTAAAGCGCAAACAGCAATTATGTGGCTGGCTCCTTCACTACTCATAACGTCTGTAGCGTCAGCTTACAGAGGATATTTTCAAGGAAGAGGGAATATGGTTCCGACGGCGGTGTCACAAATTATTGAGCAAATAATTAATGCTGTGTTTACTATTGTATTTGCCGCTATATTTATGAAATCAAGCTTGGAAATGGCATGCGCGGGCGGTACTTTAGGAACCTTGCTTGGAGCGCTGTGCGCCGCGTTGTTCTTACTGATCTATCATAAAAGAAATGATAGGTATAGTATTTTACAGAATACTACAGTTTCTAAAATTAAGAGATACAGATACGGCGAACTAGCAAAAAAAGTTGTTAATTACAGCGTGCCTATTACGATGTGTGTTGGAATGCAATATGCAGGAAATCTGATAGATGTATGGAATACGAAGAGCAGGCTTTTTGCGGCAGGGTTTACAGATGTCAAAGCAAGCGCGGTATATGGATTCCTATTAAAATACCAGCAGCTGCTTAATGCCCCAATTGCCCTAACGGTAGCTCTTGCGACAGCTCTTTTACCTGCTATTTCCGCGGCTGTTGCCAGAAATGATAACACTCAGATCGGGGAAAGAGTAAATTTTGCTTTCAGATCATGTTTTATTATTGCATTGCCTTCTGCTGTGGGTTTTTCGGTATTGAGCGCGCCGATTTTCAGACTCCTTCATTATGGTTCAGGAGCTTATCTTATGGAATATGGATCTTTTATTCTGATTTTATTGGCAGTTGCTCAGATTCAGACCTCCATCCTACAAGGTTCAGGAAAGCTTTATACAACTACGTTTCTAATGATTCTTGGAATCTTTGGAAAAATCATTACCAACTATTTTTTGATAGCAATTCCCAAAATCAATATTATGGGAGCAATCATAGGAAGTATGGTTGGCTTCTTAATACCAATAACTTTTAATACTATCATAATGAAAAAGACACTGAAGGTTGGCTTTGAATTAGGTATTTTGATTAAGCCTCTGATTTCATCATTAATTATGGGAGTAGTTGTATTTATATTATATAATGGGTTGAGTCTTGTATTATTCTTTGTAATAAGTTCATATATAGCTAATGCGCTAATATTATTATTTTCCATATTTGCAGGAGGTTTTTCATATTTTATAATTCTTGCGCTTATAAAAGGGCTATCGAAGTCAGATCTTGACATGATGCCTGATAAAATAAGGAGGTTAATTCCTCAAAAACTACAAAGTCTTGTTAAAGAAGTATAATAAATAAGTATTACTACAAAACAGTCGTAATTAAGGGGGTTTTATAAAAATTCCTTATTCAAGCTTTGTATGGTGAAAACTCATTATATCAAGTTTTTGAAACGCTAAGCATATTGGCTTTTTTGATACTGTCTAAAAGAAGGAATTTTGCATTCCCACGTCGAATATTTCTAATGTGTTATATATTAAAAGCACAATTAATCTTTTAATATATATTTTTTGCAATAAACATTTTACATTAATTTTATATTGCAAAATATATACCTTGACTCATAAGTTACGAAAAGTTCAGCTTTGATAAAATTTCCGCATATATTTCATACTTAAATTTCTAAAGCTTTCATAAATATCTGATTCTTATATAAAAAGCAATTAATCTTTTACATTTGCCTATCACAAAATAACGTTAAAGCGTTCGTTATTTTGCTCCGTCAAATGTAAGATTAATAGTGCTTTTTATATATCTACAAATCACAATTAAAAAAGAAGGTTGATAAATTGGGTATATTTAATAAATTATCAAATTTACACAAGAGCTTAATTTTTATGGGGGCATTAACGTTTTTGGCTCTTTTAGGCAAGATTCTATGCGTCAATTTAATATTTGATATTAAATTGACCTTAAGCAGCGCCTTTTTACTAATTATTTTAAAAATATTCGGTTTTAAAAGAGCCATTATTGCAGCTATTATAGTTAACGCATTGGAATTTTACTTTTTCGATCGAGGCGTATTGCCTATTATGGGATTACTTGAGATTTTAACTGTTGGAGTTTTTTATAAATTTAAGCAAAAAAACTTAATTTTATTGGATACCCTATATTGGATTTTGGCGTGTATAGCTTTAGCCGGTTATTATATGTTTCTCTCTCCAACTAATATGGGTATTGAGGCTTTGTCATCCTTCTTTATTTATTTGATTGTGGGCATATTTAACTCTATGCTTGCAGATGTATTTAGCACTTATGTTCCTTATGAAAGAATTTATTTTGTGGATGGAGTTTTCAGGAGACCGCCGACATTGATTCAATTTATGGTGCATTTATCTATTGCGTCTATCTTAGGTCCTTTTATGATATATCTTGCTGTAAGCAGCTGGAATTTTGAAAGAAACATAGAAAATGACGCAAAAGCAAAAAGTCATGACGCAGCTCAATATATAATCAATCAAACAAAAACTTGGACGCGAGAAAATATAAGAGACCTAAAATTAAAATCAGTGCTTCAATTAGGATATCTTGCGGAAATTACACAGAATGACGCCAGAAATACTAATTTTAAAATTAGTTTAGCGGATGCAAACAGTAAATTTAAGGATAATAATAAAGTTGAGCATTATGTAAACAATAATTATATAATGGGTGAAAAGTTAGATAGAGTTAATCTTAGCAATAGCAATGAGTTTTATTTATGGCTTCCGGAAAAAACATATATAAATTTTGGCGAAAGTAGATGGAATAACGCTGCTTATTTTTTGGAATCTGATTTCTATGGTTTTGAAATAATATTGAGTTTGCCAATTGAGTTTTACAGAAATGAAATTTTTAACAACTACATGATGCAAGCAAAAATATTAATGTTGTTTACTTTTCTCGTAGGAGTTTTTATTTTTGTAATAAATAAAGTTGTATTGAAATTTGTATCAAAGCTTTTACAGGTAAGTACAGGATTGCCTGAGAAACTTAGGAATCACCAAGATCAGAGCGTTCTATGGCCAGGAAGCAACGTTTTTGAACTAAATGAATTGGCGGTTAACTTCATTGCTATGTCTGAGGACCTCAGAGGACTGATTTCAGAGTATAAAACAATGTATGATAAGCTAGAGCGGAAAACACTATTGCTCGTTGAATCTGAGCAGAAGTTGCATGAACTTGCATATTATGACGTACTTACGGGGCTGCCTAACAGGTTTTACTTTACTGATTATTTAAAGAATCTACTGGATGAAATAATGAAACGGAATAATATTGATTCAAGTTCTGCGGCTGTTATGCTTATTGACCTTGACCGTTTCAAACAGGTAAATGATACTCTAGGACATCTTGCGGGAGACTTGCTCCTTAAAGCGGTAAGTGAGAGGCTCAATAATGTGTTGTTAAAATATCCTAGAAACAAGAGATTTATTGCGCGCATCGGCGGAGATGAATTTGTTATCATATTGAATGATTTGAATAATATAGAAATAATGCAAATTGCTCAATCGATCATTAGTGACCTGAAAAGTCCTGTAGATTTAGAGGGGCAGGAAGCTTACATAGGCGCAAGCGTAGGGATAAGCGCTTTTCCGGATGATGCGGACAATATGGTGGATATTGTTAAGAATGCGGATTTAGCGATGTATGCGTCAAAGGGTTCCGGAGGAAATAATTTTAAATTTTATTCAAGTATAAAAAATTTAGGCATACCTAATAAAATGAAGTTAGAACACGGATTGCATAAAGCTTTGGAAAATAATGAGTTTTTGCTTTATTACCAGCCTAAAATAAATGCGAAGACTGGCCTAGTTACAGGAGCTGAAGCATTGATCCGTTGGAAACACCCTGAAGATGGCATGATCATGCCTGATCAGTTTATTTCATTAGCTGAGGAATCAGGTCTAATAATACCTATCGGAGAGTGGGTTTTAAGAAGAGCTTGTCAACAAGTGAGGGAATGGAAGAAAAATGGACATTCAATAGATCAAATTTCTGTAAATTGCTCCATACTTCAATTTCAACAGGTTGATATGGTGGATCTTGTGAATAAGGTATTGTCTGAAACAGGGATTACTCCTTCAAACCTTGAATTGGAAATTACGGAGAGTATGATTATGAAAGATTCTGACCGTGTTGTGGGTCAGTTGCTGAGGATTCGCAACTTAGGCGTAAATGTAGCGATAGACGATTTTGGTAAAGGATACTCTTCGTTATCAGCTCTTAGAGGACTTCCTGTGACTAGTCTTAAGATCGACAAATCCTTTGTCAATAATATTCCGGAAGACAAACATAATGTTGCGGTTATAGAAGCTATAATAAAATTAGCTCATAATATTGGCCTTGATGTTGTTGCTGAGGGCGTCGAAACAATTGAGAATGTTAATGCGTTGAAAGCATTAGATTGTGACGAGTTCCAAGGGTATTTCTTTGAAAGGCCATTGAGCCAAGATATGTTTATTGAATTTTTTAAGGAAAAACACAAATGGTTGGAACTTGTTTAAAATTGCGTTCCCTTTAGATAATTAGAATATAAAGGGATTGGAGGAAGCACAGAATGAAACGGATAATAATTAAATATGTCATAGCAATGCTTGCAATTCTGCCTCTTGTTTCATGTAGTTTAACAGGTTCATATTCTGATGATGATAATAATTCTAAATCCGAATCCATTGGTGATAAAAAAAGCGAAGCGACAGACATTAGTAAAAATAAACAGGACCCAAATGAAATTACAATCTGGGGTTATCAGCAAGGCTGGGAAAATTATAAAGCTGACTTTGAAAAGGCGCATCCTGGAATAAAATTAAAGTTTGTACCGGTGGATTTGGATTTATCAGGCAATATAACTAGTAAATTATTGGACCAGATGGCGGAAGGCGCTGCCCCTGATATCATAAATATACAGTTTAACTGGCTTATGGGTCAGTATAATTATATAGATGGCTTAGCTGATTTATATCAGCCGCCCTTTAATGCCAAAAGTATAATAGATAAAATCCCTAAAAACCAATCATGCTGGACAACTACTACAGATGGAAAAAAATTATTGGCTATTCCGTTGGTACCGAGAGCAAGAGTTACATACTTCAGGGAAGACATTATGAAAAAATACGGATTTCCATCTGATCCTGTAGAACTTGGAGAATACATTCAGAAGCCTGATAATTGGCTTAAAATTGCAAGAGAACTGAAAAAACATAATATATGGATAATGCAGTGGGCAGTTGATCCTCTCGACATATATATTAATAATACCGGCTTTTACGATAATAAGATGAATTTTATAAGAAATACCAATAGAATTGCAGAAATGCTATATACAATAAGAATGATAAATGCTGAAGAACTTGCTTCTTATGTTGGAATCTGGGAACCAAAAGGACAGAAGACAATAAAAGATGGCCGTATGGCAATGGTTTATATGGGGGACTACGGAGAAAGCAATTTAGAAGCATGGGCTCCGGAAACATCAGGCAAGTGGAGGGCGACAAGGCTTCCTTTTGGAGCGTACAATCCGGATGGCTGGAATGCCCTTGCCATATCAAAGAGCAGTAAGCACAAGGAACTTGCGTGGGAACTTGTAAAAAAAATATATGAGGACGATAGAAAACTTTATACTGATATCCTCAATGAAAAGAGCAATTTTCTCGGAGGACAAAAGGCGCAAAAACTGTATGCCGACCTTAGGTCAAAAATTCCTGAGTACTATTTTACACCATTTGAAAAAAAGATGAAAGATTTATGGGATACCGAAGTGCTAAACTATAGTGGGTATACATACAGGGAAAAGGATGATTTTAAAGCTGTTAAAGACATAGAGAATAAGTTTTCAGATGTATTCGGCAATGATCTGTCTATATTATCAAAATATCTAGGCGTTAAAAATAGATTTAAAGGTTAGTTAAATAATTTATTTGTTTACACGATACCTTTGTATAGATTTATAGTCATAGACTGTGAAATTGGATTTAAACTTCGGAATTTCTTCGATTTTGGAGGGAACTTATAATGAAAAATCCGACTAATTATCTTTTAATAATATTTCTTTGTTTTTTTACTTTGACCTCCTGCAGTTTTAATAAAAAAATATTATCTGTCAATGAAACGCAAGATGCTGGAAATATTAAAGCTCAGGCTGATGAAAATGTTAAGAAAACTGTATCAAATTCTAATACACTCACCGTTTGGGGGTATGATGAAAATTGGCTATCTTACAGGCAAACGCTTACAGGAAAATATCCGAATCTGGAGTTGAAATTTATCCAGTCTGAAGGAGATATTACAGACGAATTGATGGAGAAAATTGCGCAAGGGAATGCTCCGGATGTAGTTTTAATGCGGGGAGAGTTTAAAGGATTAGGAAAATTACATTATATCGATGGAGTTGAGAATTTATTGGAGGCTCCATATAACGCGAAAGATATGATGGGGAATTTTACCAAAAGCCAATTGAGCCTTGTAATGACGCCAGACGGCAAAAGGATGGATGCTATTCCAATGATTCAATATCCTAGCATGGCGTATTACAGAGAAGATATTCTTAAACAATATGGTTTTCCGACAGACCCTGTCGAACTTGGAAAGTTTATGGAGAAGCCAGACAACTGGATTGCAATTGCGCGTGAATTAAAAAAACATGATAAATGGATAATGCAGTGGCGGTCAGAGCCTTTGGATATATATTGCAAGAATTGGGGGTATTTTGATAACAATATGAATTATATAAGAAACACTCCCGATATTGCAAAGATGCTATATACAATTCGAATTATAAAGGCTGAAGAATTAGCTCCTTTCATTGGGATTTGGGAAAGCGCGGGGCAAGAGGCGATAAGGAACGGCAAAATGGCAATGGTATACTTGGGCAGTTGGGGTGAAGATAAGTTGAAAGAATGGGCTCCTGAAACAGCTGGAAAATGGAGAGTAACAAAGCTACCATTTAATGCAAACGGCTTTGATGGATCCAGCGCTTTAGTAATAACTAAAAATAGCGAGCATAAGAAAGAAGCATGGGAACTAATTAAGATGATTGTTGCGGATGAGAAAAAACATTTTGACATTATGGTAAATCAAAAAAGTGACTTTCTTGGAGGTCAATATGCTCAGAGGCTATATAATGAGCAAAGGAAAAAGATTCCCAATAATTATTATACTCCGCTGGATGCAAGGCTTGACGGTATGTGGACAACCGAGACCCGTAACTATTATGAGTACACTTACAAGGATATGGATGACTTCCAGGCTCTAAAAGTAATACAAGGTAACATAAACTATTCGTTTAAAAATGAAATTGATATATTAGCAAATTACTTAAAGTCTAAAAATAATAATTGATTTTTCATTAAAAATACCTTCAGGCAAAATAAGCCTGAAGGTATTTTAATTTTACAAAGGTAATTAAGGGAGTTTCAAAAAATTCCTTGTTCAAGTTTTGTATGATGAAAAACCATTATATCAAGTTTTTGAAACTCCCAGTTGACCAGTTTATTTTTTGATACTACCTAAAATCATTTTATTTATTTTTTGTAGAAGTTGCAGGTGAACTTTCCGGAACTTTAATTTCCTTTTGTATTCTATCTGCTTCGTCCGTAAGTCCAAGATTTTTGTACATCTGCATTATCAACTGTTTAAAATATGAGTTATCTGACGCTTTGGCTTCAGTTTCTTTTAAAAGCTTTAAAGCTTCATCCTTTTTCTGGTTTTTATACAGACCTTCAGCTTTATTGATTGAATATTCTAATTGTTCCGGATTTGTATCAATACCAATATCATTTAATTCAATGACTTTGTCCCAATTTCCCAATGACTTGTAGCACTCGGCAGCTTTCTGAAGAAACATTTCATATTTGGTTTTGTCGAAAGCTTCTTTATAGTGTGTGGCGGCATTTTTTAAGTCTTTGCTTTTAAACTCCCTATATGCTTTAAATGCTGGATCAGTAATTTCTATTGTTACTGATTTTTTTGCAACTTCAAGCCATGAATTGAGCTTATCGGACTCTCCAAACTTTTGCATCAACAAAATATCTTTATATTCGTCCTTCGGGTGGTAGAAGTCTACTATTTTTTGAACATATACAACATCATACCCTGACATGTTGCTTATCGGGGGGAGAAGTTGTCCAGGTTTAGCTGAAAAAACCGCTTTGTCAAAATCTTTGCTGTATATGCCGCCGGTTATATATTGCATAACGCCGCCAGAGGATTTTGTCTCATCGTCTTCAGACTTCTCCTTGGCTAATTTTGCAAAATCTTCACCGTTCTTTATCTTGTTATATATATCCTGAGCTAACTGAAGCGCAGCCTGGTCGCCACGGCTTTTTGAGGAAATATGAATTCTTTTCCCAAAAGCCTGTGTATTTTTTATTTTATGATCCGCATATTGTTTTTCAAAGTCCGAGTCCGAAATACTAACTCCATATTGGGTAGCGATTTTTGAAAAATATCTTAACCGCTTAATATAAAACTCAGTATTTTTAATCATGTCATCCTTAGTCTTAAAGCCCATTCCGTCCATATACGCCTGAACGCCGCCTTCTTGCGCATATGCTGTTTCGATGTATTTTTTTATGTAGTCATCCACCTCGGCTTTTGTGACCTGAACACTGGCTTTATTATTTACATAATACTCAATAACAAGCCTTTTTATAATTTCATCCAAAAGCATGTCATTTCTTTCCTCGTCAGTTTTATACATCATTTCAGCGTTTCGGCTCCACTTTTCAAAAAAATTATTTCGTTCTTCGGAGAATATATCGGTACTTACATATTCGCCGTTGAATTTAAGAGCATGATACCCAAACGCGTCTTTAGAACTGTCTGACGGTGTAGGCGCAGTAGAAGATTTTTTTGAAGAGCTGATAAAGTAAATGGTTACCCCCACTGAAATGATGATGATGGCTGAAACAATCGCCAAAATAACTTTAGTTTTTTTCCCTTGCATTAAAAAACGCCTCCTGTTTGAAAACTTTATATAAAATTTAAAAAGGATATCGTAATGGTTAGATTAAGATATATTAAATTTATAAAGATTAATTGATTTAAATGTTATAATATAATACTATTATATTTTCGGTTATGTTTCAACAGTTAAGGCGCAAAAAGATATGAATTTGAGCTATGACTGATGTTCATAAGGGCGTTTCAAAAAATTCTTTGTTCAAGTTTAGTGGAAGTTAAAATGGAAAGTAAAGTTATAAAATTTACTTGACTAAAATAAATAATTATGGTAAAAATTAAATTGAAAGTAAATTACAAATCTTCAGGGACAGGTGTAATTCCTTACCGGCGGTAGACAGTCATTCTGTGAGCCCGCGAGCTAATTAGCAGATCCGGTCAGATTCCGGAGCCGACAGTACAGTCTGGATGAAAGAAGTGAAATATTTGATTTTATTCGATTATCGATTCCCTGAGATACTTTTTTTTCAGGGAATTTTTATTATTTTTAAGGTGGTAATAATGGATAAACACGAAAAATATATGAAGCTGACCCTTGAACTTGCAAAAGGCGGTTGGGGCCGAACCAATCCAAACCCATTGGTGGGAGCCATAGTTGTAAAAAATGGAGAAATAGTAGCAAAAGGCTTTCATGAAGTTATAGGTTGTTCTCACGCAGAGGCTGCAGCTATATACAATGCTGAAGGCGATATAAAGGGCGGCGTAATGTACGTTAACCTTGAGCCTTGCTCGCATTTCGGAAGAACCCCTCCATGCGCCAATTCCATTGTTGAAGCTGGAATTAAGGAAGTAGTAATCGCTATGGTTGACCCAAATCCCAAAGTATCAGGAAGAGGTGTTGAGATACTAAGAAACGCGGGTATTAATGTTATTACAGGTGTTCTTGAAAAGGAAGCGATTAAACTAAACGAAATATTTATAAAGTATATTACAAAAAAACGACCATTTGTAATTATGAAGACAGCTATGACATTAGATGGTAAAATAGCAACCAGGACCGGTGATTCCAAATGGATAACCGGAGATAAATCAAGGCAGTATGTTCATATAATAAGGGATAGGGTAGCGGCGATAATGGTAGGCGTTAACACTGTGTTAAAAGATGATCCTGCTTTGACGACAAGATTGGACAATAAAAAAGGATCGGATTCTGTTAGAATTGTTGTAGATAGTAAGGGTAGGATACCTTTAGAGTGTAAGGCTATTAATATTGAATCTCAAAAAGGGGTAATTTTAGCGACAACTTCCCTTATAGACGCAAGAAAAGAGGATGAGTTATTAAATAAGGGAATTACAATAATTAAAGCGGATAAAGAAGAAAATGGAGAAGTAAAGAGCGTTGATCTTAATAAGCTTATGGAAGAACTTTATAAGCTTGAAATTGACAGCGTTCTCTTAGAGGGAGGCGGAACGCTAAATGCGTCTGCTTTAGAGCAGGGCATCGTTGATAAAGTTATGAGTTTTATTTCTCCAAAAATAATTGGAGGACATAATGCTCTCACTCCTGTTGAAGGTAAAGGAACAGAATTTATTAGGGATTGCGTCGCAATTAGAGATGTAAGCGTTGAAAGATTTGACGATGATATACTCATAGAAGGTTATATTAAAGCTTGATATGTAAAAAGGAGTAGTTATGTTTACCGGAATTGTAGAGGAATTGGGAAAGATTAAAAATATAGTTCATGGAAGAAGCTCCATAAAACTTAACATAAGCTGCAAGAAGGTTCTTACGGATTCAAAGATCGGAGACAGCATATCTGTAAACGGCATTTGCCTTACCGTAACCCAGATGGGAAGCGATTGGTTTACTGCGGATGTAATGCCTGAAACTTTAAGAAAAACTAGTCTTAGGGATTTGGATAACTCTTCATCTGTAAACTTGGAAAGAGCATTAAGGCTTTCCGATAGGCTTGGAGGACATTTAGTCAGCGGTCATATAGATGGCATAGGAACTATAACGGAAAAAATTGAAGAGGATAATGCGCTATGGTATTCAATAGAAGCGGATCGGGATATTCTCAAGTATGTGGTGATGAAAGGTTCGGTGGCTATTGATGGAACAAGTCTTACTGTTGCGTACATTGATGAAAGCAAGTTCAAAGTGTCCCTTATACCCCACACCACTTCCATAACAACACTAGGCTTAAAAAGAGCCGGGGATATTGTAAATATAGAGTGTGATCTAATAGCTAAATATATCGAAAAACTGTTTTCCGGAAATAACGTAGACAAAAAGCCGGAGGACAAAAAAAGTTTATCAATTGAATTTCTCATGGAAAACGGTTTTGCGTAAGAGGAGGTTTTAATCATGAATTTTAATACTATTGAAGAAGCCATTGAAGAAATTAAAAAAGGAAATATGATTGTTGTAGTTGATGACGAGGATAGGGAAAATGAAGGGGATCTGATAATGGCAGCCGAGAAGGTGACACCGCAAAGCATAACCTTTATGGCTACCTATGGAAGAGGAATGATCTGCGCTCCTTTAGATGAAAACAGAGCTAGGGAGCTTGATTTACCGTTAATGGTAGATAAGAATAACGAAAATATGGGCACAGCATTTACCGTTACAGTAGATCATAAATCTTCCACAACAGGAATATCAGCATATGAAAGAGCAAACACAATAAAGGAGCTTGTTAACAAAGAATCAAAAAGCAGTGATTTTTCTAGACCAGGACATATATTTCCGTTGATTGCAAAAAATGGGGGAGTATTAAAACGCTCCGGCCATACTGAGGCTGCGGTTGATATTTCCAGATTAGCTGGTTTTTATCCTGCAGGCGTTATTTGCGAAATAATGAATGATGATGGAACAATGGCTAGGGTCCCACAATTGGTGGATTTTGTCAAAGCTCATGGGCTAAAGATTATTACTATTGCTAAGTTGATTCAATACAGAAGAAACAATGAAAAACTTATAAGAAAAGCGGCTGAAGCCAAAATGCCCACTGTTTATGGAGAATTTAAAATAGTCGCTTTTGAAAACGCTATAAATGGAGAACATCATGTGGCGCTTGTAAAAGGCGATATTGAAGGCTCAGATGAACCTGTTATTGTAAGAGTTCATTCGGAATGCCTCACTGGGGACGCCTTCCATTCACTAAGATGCGATTGCGGAGAACAGCTAAATGCTGCGATGGAGAGAATCGCAGATGAAGGTAGAGGAATAGTTCTTTATATGAGGCAGGAAGGAAGAGGCATCGGGCTGGTCAATAAAGTAAGGGCATACGAATTGCAGGATATGGGAAAGGATACTGTTGAGGCAAATATGATTTTAGGGTTTGCCCCTGATTTAAGGGACTATGGAATAGGAGCGCAGATATTGTGCGATCTTGGGGTGAAAAAAATAAGGCTTTTGACTAACAACCCCAAGAAGATTGTAGGACTTAAAGGATATGGGCTTGAAGTGGTAGAAAGACTGCCGCTGCAGATAAAGGAAAACGCGGTAAACAGCTTTTATTTAAAGACTAAAAAAGAAAAAATGGGACATCTTTTAGATGAAAATAATTAGGAGGAATAGCTGATGTCGATTAAAACAAATGCTGGAAATCTTATAGCAGAAGGCCTGAAACTGGGTATTATCATAGGCCGTTTCAATGAATTCATAAGCGGTAAGCTCTTAGGTGGAGCGATTGATGGGATAATAAGGCATGGGGGCGCGGAGGATAACATAGAAGTTACCTGGGTTCCAGGAGCCTTCGAAATTCCACTGGTCGCGCAAAAATTAGCAAACTCAAAAAGGTTTGACGCCATCATATGTTTAGGCGCCGTAATAAGAGGATCTACTCCTCATTTTGACTATGTCTCAAACGAAATGTCAAAAGGTATAGCTAAAGTATCGTTAGATACTGGCATTCCAGTGATATTTGGTGTCCTGACAACTGACACGATAGAACAAGCTATTGAGAGAGCCGGTACAAAAGCAGGCAATAAAGGCTATGATGCTGCAGTTACAGCTATTGAAATGGCAAACCTTTTAAAAATAATTTAAAAATAATTTAGGATATTCAATATTGTAAATTATAGATAAGCAAATGTAATATAGTTGCGCTGAACAGCCGAAAAATGGCTATTCAAAGCTAACTTATATAAAACTTTACATCTATCTATATAAAAAGCACTATTAATCTTACATTTGACGGAGCAAAATAACGAACGCTTTAACGTTATTTTGCGATAGGCAAATGTAAAAGATTAATTGCTTTTTATATATATTTATCTATATGGATCTGATTAGTCAAAAGCTCAATCAATTTAACATGTAATTGCTTGAGCTTTATTTGTATTTTTATAGGCTTTATTATATTTTTATAGATTCCTTTAGAATTAAAATATTTCTTAATTTGAATCTTTCATTTTTCTGATAAATTCTTCTTGCTCCTGCTTTAAGATCAGGATCAGTTTTTTCAATACCTTAGGAGTATTTACATCGGTATAATTAATTTTTAATCCATACTCAAAATTGTTGGCTTCTTTCGATTTTCTTATAATGGAAGCCTTAAGATGGAGTTTGACATCTAGATGAATTTCAAACTTGAGTTCCTGATATAAAGGAAAATCAACCTTGGTGTTAATCATTAAACCGTTTATACTGATGTTTTTAACGAGAACTAAATTTTTCTTCTGGGATTCACCGATTCTAACATCAGCATAAAAAGAGACGGGAAATCTTTCATAAAGTCTTTTATTTGTAATAGTTTCATAATTGTCAATTTTAAGTGAAAGCTTGTTATTGTCCTTATCAATATCTAACAAGTTACAGCTGCCCATATATACTTCATTTTCGAGCTCGCAGCCAAGAACGACTGGGTCGCCGGGAGAACAGTTTAAAAGCGCAATTTCTTCAAATAGTTTTACAGATAAAATATCATCTAGAGACTCCAGCACAATGCTTTTAAATAGCTTAGTTCCGGAAAAATGGCGTATTAAGACAACTTCGCCTGCTTTTATATTCATCAAAATCCCTCCGTCGAGTAGAAATCAATAACACTTTCTTTTTTATAGTATAACATACATATGGACAGGATAACTATATAAATCGTGAAAAAGATTTTTTATAAGGCAGTATCATAAAGAAAACTTGTATACTTCGCGCTTTGGAAACTTGATATAATGGGCTTTATAAAAAATGACTTACTATAGTATTACTTTATTAGAATCTGGGTATCATATTAAAATCATTATTATTAGTAGATTTTATATTTTATACATTGTTATTCTACTTGAACTTGCAAATTTCCTTCAAAATAAAATATTTGGACATAACAAATTTTTACGACTTTATGTTATTATAATGTCAAGGGAAAAGATTGTTAAAAATTTAATAAATTTGACCAATTCCTATTGAAAAAAGAAAAAAAATAATATAGAATAACATTGGCAAAAAATAAAAAAGGCCACAAAGCAAATTTTGCTATTTTGCTATTTAGCTACATAGTAGCTGTACGATAGTGATCGAGCCATGTTTTCACTATTATAACCAATTAACTAATAAATATATAGGAGGATGATTTTGATGGCTGTAAAAATAGGTATTAATGGTTTTGGACGTATTGGACGTCTTGTTTTCAGAGCTGCAATCGCTAACCCAAACGTAGAAGTAACTGGTATTAACGACCCATTCATCGATCTCGAATACATGAAATATATGTTGAGATACGACACAGTTCATGGACAGTTCAAAGGTGAAATTTCTTCAGAAGGTGGAAAATTAGTTGTTAATGGAAAGAAAATCAGCGTTTTCGCTTCTAAGGATCCAGCAGAAATTGCTTGGTCAAGCTGTGGAGCTGATTATGTAGTTGAATCAACAGGTGTTTTCACAACAACTGAAAAAGCTTCAGCTCACTTCAAAGGCGGAGCAAAGAAAGTTATTATCAGCGCTCCTTCAGCAGATGCTCCAATGTTTGTTATGGGCGTTAACAACCAAAAGTATACAAAAGATATGAAAGTTGTTTCAAATGCTTCATGTACTACAAACTGCTTGGCTCCTTTAGCAAAAGTTATAAATGATAATTTCGGTATAGTTGAAGGTTTGATGACAACTGTACATGCTGTTACAGCAACTCAGAAGACAGTTGACGGTCCTTCAAACAAAGACTGGAGAGGCGGACGTGGAGCTGGTTTCAACATAATTCCTTCATCCACAGGCGCTGCTAAAGCAGTTGGAAAAGTTATTCCAGAATTGAACGGCAAATTGACAGGTATGTCATTCAGAGTTCCAACAGCTGACGTTTCAGTTGTTGATTTGACTGTAAGACTTGAAAAAGCTGCTTCATATGATGAAATAAAAGCTGCAGTTAAAAAAGCATCAGAAAATGAATTAAAGGGTATCCTCGGATACACTGAAGATGATGTAGTTTCTTCAGACTTCACTACTGACTCACGTACTTCAATATTCGATGCTAAAGCAGGTATCGCTTTAAACGGCAACTTCGTAAAACTCGTTTCATGGTATGACAATGAATGGGGTTATTCAAACAAAGTTGTTGACCTTATAATCCACATGTCAAAAGTTGACGCTTAATAGTTTATCAAAAACTTAGGAATGTCGAAAAAATAACTTCCGAAAAAATCTTCGCTTACGTATTCACTTTACTCGTGATTACCTGCTCAGAATCAGAAGTAATTTTTCAATCATTCATTAAAGTCAATAGATTTGATCATTGATTAGTCCATCCTTCAACCCGACCAGTAGGGAGTGGTTTGGGGATGGACTTTTTAGATATACTGCCTATTTGCATGAATATTAGTGAAAGGAATGATTAAAAATGAGTTATAACAAAAAATCAATTGAAGATATTGATGTCAAAGGGAAAAAAGTGATAGTTAGAGTTGATTTTAATGTTCCTTTGGACGCAAACAAAAATATAACTGACGATAAGAGAATTGTTGGAGCTCTTCCTACTATTAAATATCTTGTTAGCAAGGGAGCAAAGACAATTTTGGTATCACATCTTGGAAGACCAAAGAACGGATTCGAAGACAAATTCAGCATGAAGCCTACAGCTGTAAGACTTAGCGAACTTCTTGGGAAATCTGTTATAATGGCTTCCGACGTAATTGGCGAAGACGCAAAAGCAAAAGCCGCAGCGTTAAAAGACGGGGAAGTTCTTATGCTTGAGAACGTAAGATTCCATAAGGAAGAAGAAAAGAACGATCCTGCATTTGCTAAGGAACTTTCAACATTAGCAGAAATCTATGTTAATGACGCATTCGGAACAGCTCACAGAGCTCATGCTTCAACTGCTGGCCTTGCTGATTACCTGCCTGCTGTATGCGGATATCTTATTCAGAAAGAAATTGATATAATGGGCAAAGCGCTTTCAAATCCCGCAAGACCATTTGTGGCTATATTAGGCGGAGCGAAAGTATCTGATAAGATTGCGGTAATTGAAAACTTAATTGACAAGGTTGATACATTGATTATAGGCGGAGGGATGGCATATACCTTTGTTAAGGCTCAAGGTTATGGAGTTGGAACATCAATATGCGAAGCTGATAAAGTAGATCTTGCAAAGAGTCTTTTGGAAAAGGCTGAGAAGAAAGGCGTTAAACTCTTACTTCCAGTTGACAATAAAGTAGGAAAAGAATTCAACAATGATACTGAATCTAAAACAGTTGCGTCAACAGAAATTCCTGATGACTTCATGGGTCTTGATATAGGTCCAAAGTCAATCGAGTTATTCTCAAACGTTTTAAAGAGCGCAAAGACAGTTGTTTGGAATGGACCTATGGGAGTATTTGAATTCCCGAACTTTGCTATAGGAACAAAAGAAGTTGCAAAAGCAGTTGCAGAATCAGGGGCAATTTCAATAGTTGGCGGAGGAGACTCTGCTGCAGCGGTTGAACAATTGGGATACGCTGATAAGATTACTCATATTTCTACAGGCGGGGGAGCTTCATTGGAGTTCTTAGAAGGAAAAGTATTGCCTGGAATAGATGTATTATTGGATAAATAAGGAGAGATGAAAAATGGCAAGAGTTATAATGGCTGCTGGTAACTGGAAAATGAATAAAACTCCAAAGGAAGCAGCAGAATTTGTTGGGGCTTTAAAAGCAAAAGTTGAGGGAGCATACTCAGAAGTTGTTGTTGGTGTTCCATTTGTTGCACTATCAGATGTTAAAAAAGCAGCTGCAGGATCAAATATAAAAGTTGCTGCTCAGAACATGCACTGGGAAGAAAAAGGAGCATTTACAGGCGAAGTTTCAGGTCAAATGCTTGCAGAAATGGGAATTGAGTACGTTATAATAGG
>JAUZPS010000269.1 GCA_030705945.1 Bacillota bacterium | reverse complement strand
CTAATGCATTTAAACATGTCTGTCATATAAATGAGTCCGATTCCTTAGGTGTGTTTGCTCAAGCTTTAATAAAAGTTACTGATGATAATTATGACACCCAAAAAATTCTTAAGGGAATGCTTTCAAAGAATGAAAAAAGAATTTCAGGTCATATTCATATAAGAACCACGCGGGATATATGGTATTCTGTCATTGCGCAGCAGGTATTAAATTCAAAAGGCAAAATGATAGGAAGATTGATCTCATTTAATGATATAACTACTATTCATAAATTGAGCGAAGAATTAACGGATAAATCGGAGAAACTGGAAAACATGAACAAGGGACTTAAAGCAGCTAATGAAGAGATTCTCAAGCACACTCTAACCATCGAGGAACTTGCTGTGACAAGGGAAAGAAACCGAATATTAAGCGAGCTTCATGACTCAGTCGGACAAGCATATACAAGTAATCTGGCTCTAGCAAGACACGCTGAGACTATACTGGACAATCAGCAGGAAGAGGCTTTAAAAGCTCTCGACGAAATGACTTATATTACGAAGGACTTGCTCAATACTATTACATATTCCCTTAATAATATCAAAGATAAAATAATTGACAGACAACCACTTGAAGCTGCTCTTGAGGTTCTTTTTAACGCATACCGGAATTCGGGATTAAAAATTGACTTTTACTCAGATATCAAGAACACTGGGATTAAATATAATGTACGCCACTGCATTTACAGAATATGTCAAGAATCGATAACCAACTCATTAAAGCATGGAATGGCTAATGTTATTAAAGTGATAATAGAAACGAAAAATGGACGCTTGCTTCTAAACATTACAGACGATGGACTGGGCTGTAATTCTATAAGAAAAGGCATTGGTCTTAAAGGAATAGAAAACCGAGCCCTTGAATTAAACGGTAATGTAGATTTCGAACCTTCCAGCCAAGGCGGAGGCTTTTCAGTACATGTTGAAATACCTTTAGAAAAGGAGCCAATTGTGTGAGTTGTATAAAAAGCTTTATCTTATTCTTTTGTTTCCTATTATTGCTATATTCTATCCCGCTACCTGATTTATGCAATAGGACTCAAAAAACAGGTAATATAAATACCGAAATTACCCAACATTTTGCGCCATTCATTGTTAAACCAATTGTAAGCCTGTTTATTAAAGTTGATAAAAACAAACTTCATTTGGAAAACTCAGCAAATCCGGGTGATCAATATCCAATAAAATTCTTAACTATGGATAGCCACGAAAGAAACAATTTTTCAGACTCCCTTACAACATCAGAACGATACAGCCTTCCCTTCCTTTTCTTTACTGTTTTTTTAGGGATAATACTGATCTTTTTTATTTATCACAAAGCAAAGAAAAATAACTTTTTGAGAAGCTTTATTTTTATGAATATCACAATGATTATATGGGCCTTTGGCTTAATCGTCGAATATACATCAACCACAGAAACATATTTTACCCGTACCGGCGCCCTTTTGATATCATATATCGGAATATGTTTCATGGGATATAGCTGGCTTGTATTCTGCATGTTTTCATGCAACTTTAAGTGGATTGAAAAACCAAAGAACTTAGTATTGCTTGCAGTTCCTTCAATTATCTTCTACCTGCTACAACTGACTAATTATTTCCACGAATTTATGTATATAGTCCCAATAAATGGCAAAAGAAGTTTTGGTCCCGGTTATTATATTCTGAGCGTGACAGTTGCAATTTATATAATTGCAGGAATAGTATTTCTACTTAAAAGTCTATATAAAAATAAAGGCAGATCCATTTATCAGAATATATTCTTATTGTTTATTATAACAATCCTGGTTGTTCATGATATCCTCAGGCTTTTTATTCATTGGAATCTTGAAACAACACCATTAGCCTTTATGGTTTTATCAACTTTACTTTTTAGCGTTGGCTCTATAAGATATAATTTTTTCAGTATTGTACCGGTTTCATTTTTAGCTTTTATACAATCGATGGAAGACGGCATGCTTGTGCTGGATATAGATTCTACAATCGTAAGTTTCAACCGATCAATATTCAAAAGCGTAAGTGATGAAAGTTTAATTAAGGAAGGCCGCGCCGTACAATCACTTGTTGACTATCTAAATTTTGTAACTTTAGAAACTCCTAATCAAGAGAAACTATTCGATGCTATTTTACAGCAAACAGACTACCTTGTAACCGGTTTTATTTATTTTAAAGAGCCTAAAGATAAATGCGTTTGCGTCACAATTCAGCCACTTTTGAGTTCAAAAGGAAAACTTTTAGGAAGAATTGTGACGTTCTCTGATATAACCGGGATCAATCAGCTTAATAAAGAACTGCAAGATAAGAACAATGAACTTACCGCTCTAAACAATGAGCTGGTTGAAGCAAATGAAGAACTATTGAGGAAAGCCCTGATGCTTGAAGAATTTGCTGTTACAAAAGAAAGAAACAGAATACTTGGCGGGCTTTATCATTCAATCGAAAAAACCTTCCGTAATATGCTTTCCATGATCGAAGTATCTTCATCAGCAATACAAAAAAAGGATAATATGGCTCGTCAAAAGCTTAGTAATATGATACAACTTACTAAAGAAGGCCTTAATGAAATCAGAGATTCAATCTATGATCAGAGGAATAAAAGTATTGAAGTAAACAGCTTTCTTAATACGCTGGAAAAACTATTTGAGACTTATTCCAAACTTAATATGTCCATACAGTTGTTTGTTGAAGGTACAATAGCTCCAATTCCGTATCATACCCGTTATGACATATATATAGCCTGCAAGGAATCCCTCGACAACTCTTCTCATCATGGCAATGCAAGTCTGGTTTATATAATATTTCAATTCAAGGTTAACAGCCTGAATATAATCATTATGGATAACGGCAAAGGTTGTAAAACATTTTCTGTCGGCTCAGGTCTTAAAAAAATAGAAAGTATAAGCAGGGAGTTAAAAGGGAGGGTATATTATGGTTCCCCCGAGGAAAATCAAGGATTTTCTGTCCGGTTAGAATTACCTTTAGGGTAAAAGAGCATCAGGTTTCACTTTAAAGTTTCATATCATATTACACAAAATAAAGGGCTGATTCTGAGTCTTTATTTATTTCGCGCTCATATCAGCCTCATTTAATTTGAGCAAATTATCGTAAAATTCCTTACCTTTTAATTTTATGAACTTATTCCTTGATTTTGAGGATTCCATATTATACACCTGCATATGCCATTGGATATAATCAGTTATCTTAAGAATATCATCCGTCTCCAATTCTTTTAAATAAAACAAGCTTAAATATGCGGAAACATTTTGGTGATTATAATAATGCGCTATCTCAGTGATTTCTCCTTTATGGTTTTTAAAATCTTTAGTTAATTTCTTTCCAATGTCATGAAACAGCGCCGCATTTTTAATAATTAAATCACTGTAATTTTCTTCGATGTACTCCATAGCTTTTTTGCAGTGCCTGCCAATCGTTAGTGTATGATGAGGATTATCCTGCGAAATTCCATCTAGATCATTAAAAAGCTCATCTTCTCTATATTTCTCTCCCGAATCAAATATAATCTCTATGTTATCCCAACCTTCGAAATATTGTGGAACAAAAATTCCTTTCAGCATATTAATTATAACTTCTTCAGGGATGAACCTATTTCGAGCCTTATTTCGTTTTAAGCACGTTTCATGGTGAGTGGCGAGGAAATAGCATTTCTTGTAGCAAGGTATACTTTTAAGCTTATCTAGATAACATTTCCTCTTCTTATAACTTATATTGGTAGCATCATAAATTACATTAAAACCTTTCAGCAAATCATGTCTTATCCTTTTGTCCAACTCAGTAAAAGTTTGATTATTCTTATCACTGTTGTTGACATCCCCAAATAACTCTAATCTTAATTCATCAGAAGAATGAATAACAGCGTTTTCTTTTATCGATATTTCCTTTGCAAGAGAACTCTTTCCACTGCCTGGCAGCCCAACCATCATTATAAATTTAACCACTTAATTCGACCTCCAAATCAGCAAATAAATACCTGTATTTCTTGCCGATTTCAATTTCCTTTATTTTTTTATATCTTACTCCATCATTATAGCAAGTTTTCAAAATATTATAATCCTTACCAAGATACTTTTGCCTCAAATATCCTCTAATCTCTATAGAACAATTCTCTTCAACCCAAATCATAAATTCCTTTCTATCTTCCTTAGGAGCTCTTAGATAACATTTTTCAATATTTTCATTTATTCTTTTTAGATAGTCATTGATTGCTTCAAAAATTGACGTTACCTTTTGAGAATACGCTTCAGGTATTCTGCATAAAAGATCATCATATGTACCATCTGCCATACTTTTAATGATGGCGTTTATTGAAGATACTTTACATAAAACCCGATGCAGCTGTATATAATCATCACATTTTAGTTTAATCATATGTCCGTCAATATTGATAACCCATCCTTCTTTTTGATGTGACTTATAGTCGGCAAGGGAATTATAAACTTCATTAAACGTTTTATCTTCTATGCTTGTCATTGGAATATTATACTTAACAGCAAATCCTTTAACTTCATTATATGAAAGCTGCCTTCCATCAAATACATTCCTCATCCCAATCAGGTACATTCCCTCCTGCTCCTTTGTGTAGATAACTAAATGGGAGTCCCTTCTGCTAATATATTCAAAAATAAAAGTGTATTCATGGTTTTCAACTATCATTCTTCTATAATTTTCAGATAGCTTACTGTAGCCATCTTCAAGCCTCCATGACTCTTTTCTGTCAATAGCCATTGTGCCAGAAATAAATATATCTCCTTTGTAAAACCTTACGCATTGCATAGAACCATCCATTTTGTCTGTTATTTCAACAGATTTAGCTTTTTTTAGTTCCTCCTGAATTAACCTAAGGCTATTTTCTTCGACTTCATTCAGATTAAAGAACTTCCTAAAAGAAGCTATTACCAGTTGCTCCTTCTCTATGTCAATTACAACGCTTCTGCATTCTCTATATAGACTATCTGGGTCACTCCACATACAACTATTCATTTCATCCATACCATATCGAATCAGAATATAGTTATTACGTTGTTTAACTTTTAAGCAAGAGAAAAACTCTGTATATTCATTTACATTCAACTTTAGCAGCCACTTTTCAAAATCATATGTATCAATACTTCCAAAGGATTTAACATAATCATGTTTTATCTTCATAACAAGATTAAATACCGGATTCCATTCAAAAAGACTCATACCTTGCCTCCAAATTTATAACTTATGTACTCCAACTATATCTGGATATTAAAAATGGAGCTCGCCTTTGCTGCTTAGAGAAGGAGCTCCATTTACTATATTGACTAAGGAGTGATTGAAAAATTACTTCCGATTCTGAACAGGTGTTCACGAGTTAAATGAACACGTAAGCGAAGATTTTATCGGAAGTTATTTTTTCAACATTCCTAAATCAAACTGCTACTATTGAACAAATAAAGTATCTTTTATTATTTATCAACATTCTGTGATTTCTTTTATTTAATTGAGAAACCAAAAGAGCCTTGTGCCTTCTGTCTGACACGTCAAAGACTTCAACCTTTGAACCATCGTTAACGACCTTATTGTAGAACATATCTGTTCTTTCGCTTTTGTAACAACCTTTGCCTATTAATACATTTCTAACAGGTGTTACTTTTAAAACTACCATAAATAAATCAACCCTTTCGTCTAACCTTACCAAAGATATCTACTGTGATGTTTTATATAAGTATTTTGCTGTTTTTAGAAACCTGCAATCTTTTTATTAATGAATGATTGAAAAATTACTTCCGATTCTGAGCGGGTGTTCACGACTTAAGCTAATATGTACGCGAAGATTTTACCGGAAGTTATTTTTTCAACATTCCTAACCCACCTTAACGGTTTTGCTGTATCTGTTTGCGTAGCTGCTTGCAACAAATGAGTCAGGTTTGATCTTTGCGTCAATGCCAATGCCTTCAAAGTATCCAACCATTTCCCTAATAAATTTTCTTGTGTCGCCATTTTTTCCTATGTCTATATGAGCTTCTAATTTACAATCAAAGTTTTTGTATTTAACACCAAAATCGCAAAGTGAATCCATTAATTGTTCATTCAACATATCCACAATTTCATAGGTCAACAATGTTTCTTTTGTAATCTTTTCTTTGAGGTTTCTATATCTCTTATTTTCGAGTCTTTTGCTTATGCAGCACCATGCTCCCTTTCCAACCATATGGATATGTATACCTGTCGCAAAGCAGGTATATCTTCCTTTTACCTGGGAGTCTGTACCAACTGCTATACGGAAATTATTATCCGGGTTTGTTCTAATAAAATACTTAATGCTTGCTACAACATCAGAAAAACTCATGTTTTTTTGTGTTGAATTGAAAAATCTCATGTTTTCACCCACCTGTTAATTTATTTATTATTTATTAAACAAAAACGCATTGCGTCAGTTGTTTTCTCGAAAGCTTATCTTGAAGATAAAAAATAAGCGGTTAAATCTTATTTAAGACTTAACCGCTCTTTTTATTAAATGCTATTTAAATATATACCTAATCATTTATTAAATGGGGGTAATATCGCATAACGCATTTATTCAAAAGAGGGCCAAGCCAAAGCGCGCCTTTATCAGTACTTGGTCTTAGTG
>JAUZPS010000268.1 GCA_030705945.1 Bacillota bacterium | reverse complement strand
GCCTACGCAAAAAACTTAAACATAAACCCCACCAAGCATATAAACTTAGTGGGGTTTCATCTTACTTGAAGAGTATTGAAGAACAGCGCAAACCTTTCTAATGGTTATCGATTATTGAATATTATGAAGAAATATCAATGGCGGAAGTTCAGCCTGATGGGAATGGTGATGGAAATTAATTACCATGCTTTCTTTATGTAATCGTATTGAGCGTATAGAGGTGTTCTACCATCATAACGATTTAACCATGAATCCACACCAATTCCGGGCCAGAGATTAATCATTATTTTTCCAGGATTTGTTGGTATTGATTTAGTAGCTGTATAAACTGCTCTTCCATCCACATACCATGAAATCGAGCCACTTTTCCATTCAAAGCCATATGTATGAAATGATGTAGAAGCATCGAATCCTAAACTATATAACTTTTCATGATTACCTACACCCTTTGTGTAGTAATTAAACTGAACTTTGGTAGTATCTTTTCCAAGAAACTCAATATCAATTTCATCCCATGGTGTTCCATCAGAAGGACCGGTGTAAGTGAAGAAAGAAGAAACAATACCAGGATTCTTTGCAGGTTTCATTTTAACTTCATAATAACCGTAACCGTATTTATTTATTGTTCTAAGTTCTGCGCCCGAATAGGGTTTGGAACCTGAGTCTTTATTGAGTTTTAACGTAGTTACTCCATTTGAATTAGTAATATTAGCGCCTCTCCATGTACAATTAAACATGCTTCCGTTAGAATAACCATCAGCTTTCTGCCAAAATCCACCATTAATGCCATTAAAATTATCGGTAAATGTTGATGCTGCTTGAAGGTTGATAGTAAATAGAGAAAAAATAAATACAAACATAATAAATAGAACAAACCTCTTAGCTTTAACCATATAATAACCCCTTTACTACTAAATTCTAAATTTTGTTTGGAATTTTGAATGATTTGTCGACGGCAAAGAACTAGTACACTAAAAAGAAAGGATATGAGTATACATATTTGTTACAGTGACAGAAATTAGATATGTAGGTCTAAAAGTTAAATAAAAACTAACAAGGAAGTTAAACAATAACTTTAATTTACCTCCCGTATTTAATTTATTAATAATAGACAAATTTAAGGATAGAATTGATAAATCCTTAATATACGAAAAGTTACAAATTACATTCTTTGGCAGCTCAGCCATCATTGTACAATAAACAGCAGACATATGTCTATTATTTATTAACATTAGATCTGAAGCTTTGCGTCACTAACTTTCATCAGTTTTGCCTTTTCGAAATTGTTTTTTGTTAACATAATAAAATTATAGCAGAAGAATTTACATGTTTCAACTAATTATTAGCAAATTTTTATTGAAACATCCATCCTTTTTGTAAAAATATCAAGCGTTTATTGTATCTTCTGGAAGGGGTAAACTTGTTGAAAGTATTAATCATATTATGAGAGATATATAAGTTGAGGCTTGAAATGACATTAAAACTTTTTCAAAAAAGGACTGTCATTTTAGACAGCCCCTAAATTTTTATTTCTATATAAATTACGAAAAATCTATTACATTCCGTCTTCACATGCATCGTTGAATCGTTAGCTGCCTGCTCGCCATAATGTAATATTTTTATCGTGATTTATTTAGTTAACCTTTGTCAATTTCCACAACTGGTTATTACCGCCATTGTCACTCCATTGTATATCAGAGGCGCCATCTGCTGTTGAGTGACCGTTGATATCCAATAACTTTCCGCTGTTGCGGTTCTGTATTTTAAAGTAGCCACTGCCAGCATCAATGAGTTTCCACTGCTGGTTATTACCGCCATTATCTTTCCATTGTACATTGTTTGCTCCATTAGAACTGGATGCTCCAGAAATATCCATAACTTTGCCACTGTTTTTGTTTATTATCTTGTAATATCCATTGTTAAGAGAATAAAACTGCCACTGTTGGCTGGGTATACCATAATCAGACGATTGGACTATTTGAGCGCCATCAGATGTTGATCGGTTGGTTACATCAAGTACTTTACCGCTATTCCTGTTAACAATTTTATAGATTCCACCTGATGTTACCGACGCTACTGACCCAGGTGCTTGAGTAGGCTGTGGTGTAGTAACTGATGTGTTGATTGGTGTATAACTTAAATAATCGTAGCTGGCATAGAGTGTATTTTTGTAATTGAAAGATCCAAGCCAATTATCAACACCAATACCTGGCCAGAGATTAACCATAATCTGCATGGGGTGCGATGGTAATGTTCCGCCTGAGACACTATATTTTTGGACTCCGTCGACATACCATTTGATATATCCGTTACCGTACTCTATGGCATATTTGTGGTATGAGGTTGATGCATCGAAACCAAGGTCTATAAGTTTTTCATGTCCGCCTACTCCATTGACGTAGTAGTTGAATTGAACCTGATTGGTGTTTTTTCCGAGAAACTCGATGTCTATTTCATCCCATGGACTGCCGGTATATAGGAAGAATGAACTTACGATGCCTGATGATTTGGCAGGCTTCATACTGGTTTCAAACTTACCATAACTGTATGTGCTTTTGGTACGATACTCCGCGCCAGAAAAAGGCAAGTTGTAACTGCGAGTATTATTTAGCTTGAGGGTCATATAACCACCACTGAATGAAATGTTTTGAGGAGTGAACCCACAATTGAAAGGTGAGCCGTTAGTTCCGTCGCGCATTTCCCACATTGAACTATTGTAAGAGTTAAGTTGTTCTGTAAAGGCGCTAGCTGCAAAAATATTAGCATTCAAAACAAAAATAAAGAATACTGATATTAGAATTATTGAGATTTTCTTCATGAAATATACCTTCTTTCTTTTAATTTGTTTTCCCCAAGGTATTGCAACACAAATCTTTTTTGTTTTTATAGCACCCCTTTCAAATAAAAGTATTGTTAAAATCGTAGGAAGGATTTTAAAAAAGTAAATAAAGTTAAAGCATCTCCATTTTCATATATAATAAAGTTTCCTCCACAATTTTCGAACATATATATAAATTAGATTATTTTAATTCCCCAAGAGTAACTATTCAAAAATTACCATGAATTAACATTTCAATGGTTTAATTATAGAATAATATGAAAGTCAAGTCAATGATTGATGACTTAACTTTGAAGAGAACTACGGAAAATACCAACATTGTTCAATTGTCCTAGTAGAGTAGTCATTTTATCAATACCTATTATAATTTATGCTCATAATTCATAATTTTCGAAACACAAATTATTTTTCAGATTCTTTTTTCAGGAATTATAAATAAATACTTAAAATTAACAAATCCAATTATATCATTACTGAATATTTCATACTTTTCCATGGGTTTCAGCTTTTCTTCATTTAAATATGTACCATTTACCGAACCTAGATCTTTAATAAAATACCTTCCCTGTTCAAATGATATCTGTGAATGCGCTCTTCCAACAAATTTACTGGGGATAACATAATCCGACAACTCACTTATCCGCCCCACTATAAAATTATTCTTTGAAATTGATACAATTTCCGAAATGTCTTTTGAGTCAGGATCATCCATTCCATTTTCAAAAATCCTTTCCATAACAGGGTAAACATTTTGTTCACTTTTAAAATTTCTATCTATTATTACTGTTGTTTCACCATTATGCTCAACCAATTCAAGCTTATCAAATCCAATCTCTTGAATCGTTTTAAACCGTACATTATTATCAGCTTTTATTATATGAATTTTCTTACTTTTATCAAATAATTTAAAATAATATTCCTTTATGTTTTCCCGCTCATTATCAATAAGATCTCTTTTTGCAAGTTCTGCAATTATGGCAGAAGATAATCTTTTAAGAGTTATTAGATTCTCCGTGCACACATTAAGACACTTATCCCCAATATGCAATTTAATCCTTATCTTATTATCCTCAATAAACTCATCACCAAATACATTTATAGCTTTTTTCCATAAATGTTTCTCCTTGTTTTCCAAAAACTTATTGTATTCATAAGCGCTTTCAACAAGCATTTGCACAAATTCAGGCATATTTATGTATTCATTTAAAAACTTCTTTGTATCATTTGGCAGATAAAGCTCAGACAGAATACCTTTTATAAGTTCTTCATCAATCATGCCTCTCCCTAAGCGTTTCTGATACTGTTCATCCAATACCTTTATTACATCTTGTACCGTAACATTTTTAGCTGAACCGGAATTACCATAATGAGGAGTATTTTTACCTTTTAACCAGTTCTCACATGTATCATTACTGATTCCAAGCTTATTTATAAACTCAGTTTTATTGATAAACAGAATATTTAACAAGCTATTCAAGGTATCTCCAAAAATCTTTATTACCATACTATAACCTCTATTAGAAATATTAATTGCAACATATATATTTATATAAAAAGCAATTAATCTTTTACATTTGCCTATCACAAAATAACGTTAAAGCGTTCGTTATTTTGCTCCGTCAAATGTAAGATTAATAGTGCTTTTTATATAATCAAGGGCGTTTCAAGAAATTCCTTGTTCAAGTTTATACGACGAAAACCCATTATATCAAGTTTTTGAAACGACCAGTCGCTAAGTTTTTTTGATACTACCCAAATGGAAACTGTATGCCAATATTATATTTAAAAAAGGTATATCTTTCAAGATTCTTGTCTCAAGCATAGCAACTTTTCAGAAAGCAAAAATATAATATTGCCTTTTTCTACCTAAATGAATTATCATATAATATAAGTCTTACACAGCAGGAGTATAATATGATAAACCCAAAAAGTGTTTGTATAATTTTATTAATTTCTATTGTTATAAACTTTCTGCCGAATAAATATTATTTTGTCCTGGCTGATGGTATATCCGGAGATACACAGAATGGTACAACCTACCAACTAATAGAGAATAAATGGAAAAATATTTACACCACAAATGGTATATGCCTTGGATTACTTGATGATGACAGTCTCTGGCAATGGTGTACAAGCATTGATAATTCCATAGTGATAAAAAATACATACCCGGTTAAGATTTTGGAAAATGTTATTGCTGTATCGATAGGTTACGACGGAAATGTACTGGCGCTTACCAATGACAAAAAACTTTGGTCCTGGTGTTTAAATGTCCATGCAGAAACAGGAAGCTGCCTTTGTTCCAGAAGCTCACATCCAGAATATATAATGGATGATGTAACAAATATATCAGCCGGCAGCAATCATACATGCCTTGTAGTAAAAAGTGACGGTAGTCTATGGGGATGGGGTCATAATGAACTTGGTCAGCTAGGAGATGGAACTACAGATTCCCGAACAACTCCTGTAAAAATAATGGATGGAGTTAAATATGCAACAAGTGAAGGAGAATTTTCATTAGCCATAAAAAATGATAACAGCCTTTGGTCTTGGGGATATAATGCTGATGGTCAGCTAGGCAATCAATCATTTGATATAAGCGCAAGACCAGTCAGGATTATGGAAGATGTAATTAAAGTAGCATCTACCAGATTCTCTTCGTGCTTTGCAATAAAATCCGACAACACATTATGGTCATGGGGTAACAATAAAGACGGCAAACTGGGTGACGGTCAAAAAAACATTAACAGGAACACCCCTCAAATGATTCTGGACAATGTTTCAGACGTTATACCTGCCTTATACTCGACTTATGCAATCAGTCTTGATAAATCATTATATTCATGGGGTTCAAATATACTTGGCAGATTGGGAGATGGTACTACTTATGACAGGTCTTCGCCTTATAAGGTTATGGACTCTGTATCAAAAATATCCGTAAGCGATTCACACATCATTGCATTGGATGAAAATTCTTCATTATGGGGATGGGGAAGCAATAGTTATTCACAGGTTGCAGATACCGGAGAATACCTTAAAACCCCAAGCGTCCTGGCTGAAAATGTTATTGACATATCTGCCGACAATAAGACAAGCAGCTATATAACAATCAGCGGCAAATTATTTCAACTGGGACAAATAAACGGAACAAATATTTCCGTTCCCAAGGGCATTGATGTACAACCATACATAAAAAGCGCAAATATTTCAAAAAACTATCTGGAAGTTCAATTTTCAGGCGCTCAATTATCATCTGTAAAAGACTCTGATTTTTCTATTTCAAGCATAACTAACGGAACAGAAATCTCATCAGTCACATTCAGCGTTTACAGTTTTGATCAGAGCGCAAATACTGTTACACTTCTCCTTCCGGAAATTGTACCTGCTGAGTCTGACAAAACAGTCAGTTACCAGGTTTCCTATAATAATAATATGAATGTCAAAACCAAGGAAATCATTATAAAACCAACTACTGCGTCTGCAAACACATCTTTGCCGACACCAACTGCCATTTCCACATCTTCTGCCGGAATTATACCTCCGGCTTTTTCAGCATTACCTACTCCCCCAGCATCCCCGACATCTTCCCCCAATTCAGAAGGGCAAGGCGCGTCTATACCAACCGAAGCCATTCCTGGCTCTGAACCTGACATTTCTTCAACTGACAAAGATAATGCCTATGATGAAAAAATCAGCAGCTTTAAGAAAGAAATACTTGAAATTGCAGGCAGATTTGAAGGTGTTGATGATCCTTTCAATGAAGAAGGCGATCTTATTACCAAAAAAGCTGAAGAAACAATTGAGGAAATAACCAGTCAAAAGGTTGATGCTGTAAACAATATATTGGAAATAAATAAAAGTCTCATTCTGCCTCTAATTATACTGGCTTTAAAG
>JAUZPS010000267.1 GCA_030705945.1 Bacillota bacterium | reverse complement strand
GTCAAATGACTGCCAATAAACCCTTCGCTCCCAGTTACAAGCACATTTTTACCTTTTATATCCAATATCTACCAACCCTTCTTAGGGCGTTTCAAAAAACTCCTTGTTCAAGTTTATATGACGAAAACCCATTATATCAAGCTTTTGAAACGACCAGTTGCTAAGTTTTTTTGATACTACCTTAAGGGCGTTTCAAAAAATTCCTTGTTCAAGTTTTGTATGATGAAAACCATTATATCTAGTTTTTGAAACGACCAGTTGACCTGTTTATTTTTTGATACTACCTAACAAGGCTAATTTAACTTTTTTTGTTATTATATATCTTGAATAAAGATTTTTTTGAATTCTTCTTAAGAAACTCAATGTCATTTTTAAAAACGAAATCATACTCAGAATTAGCCCTGTAATAGTCTTCTATTTGTCCTATATCTACCCAGTAACCCTTAATAACAAAACCACCAACATTAACTTCATTTCTGATGCAAATATCTACAAGATCGGTGATGTCAAAACTTAAATCTTCCGGAATATAATCTATTACTCCTGGATTCAGACAATAAACCCCGGCATTAATCATACATGACTGTAAGGGCTTTTCACTAAAGTCTGTTATAATGTCTCCTTCATGATCAATAACTCCATAGGGTAATGTATATTGATAGTTTCTAATACCTAAAGTCATACCAAAGCTACCGGTTTTATGAAATTCAAACATTTCATAAAAATTGACTTTTGTAAGCAAATCGCCATTCATTACATAAAAAGGCATTCTAAGCTTGTCCTTCAGAAGCCTGAGGCAGCCTATTGTTCCCAGACTTTTAGTTTCTCTTATATACTCTATGTTAACCCCAAAGTTGCTCCCATCACTAAAATAACCTTCTACAATATCCGCGAGGTAATTAATTGAAATTATAAAGTTTTTAAACCCGAAATCTTTAAATTGATTTATTATTATTTCTAAAATCGGCTTATTTCCCACCTTTAACATGGGCTTAGGTATTTCGTTGGTCAAAGGTCTAAGCCTGTTTCCTTCACCGCCAGCCATCAATACTACATAATTGTCCATACCTACATCTGATGTGTCTTCTTTCATCTTTAGAATATCCAAAAACTTTTTATTTTTTTCTACTAAAGATATTTTCCTGGAATTATTCATAGAATACACCCCATATCAGTATTAAAATCCAATATCTAAATCAAAAAACCTTTTTTTCAATAACCTTTCTTTATCAGAGAAATCAAAGGTTTTTAGTATATTTACAATTCTATCCGCAGTCTCACCATCACCATAGGGATTTTCCAAATTATATAAACTTTCCTTAAAGTCTTCCGATAAGGCTTTGGTTATCCCATCATAAATATCATTTTTTGCGCATAAACAATCGATTACATTAATGGGTTTATATCTTCCTTCCTGCCTGTCCCCAACATTTACAACGGGAAGTCTGAACGACGCGCTTTCAATTATGCCGCTAGATGAATTTCCAATCATAAGCTTCGCATATTTCATAGCGCTTAAATATGCAACCCTTCCCAAATTGGAGATCAGAACAAAATTCTTTGGATATTTTTCAACGTATTCATTTATTTTCTTATAGATTGCCCTGCCTCCCACATCCATATTCGGCATCGTAATAATTGTCGTTATCCCTGATTCAAGAACTGCATCCAGGACATTTTTGATCTGTTCCGTCGTAGAATCTATCTTATCCTGTGTTACGGGATGGTATGTCAATAAAGCAATATCTTTATTAAAATCAAGTTTTGTGTAATGCTTTAATTCTTCAATATGCATCAACTCAATATTTTTTATATTATCAATAGCTAAAGCGCCAACAACAAAAACATTCTTAGGCTCCTCGCCCATTTGTATTATTCTCTTTCCATACTGTTCAATTGAAGGAAAGTGAATAACAGCCGCCTTTGTAACCGAATGCCTGACCACCTCATCAGTACTTCCATAAGTAGTCTCGCCCCCATGAATATGCGCAATAGGGATCTTATGAATAACGCAGGCAATAATTACAGGCCACAATTCATACCTGTCTCCTAAAACTATTACGAGATCAGGTTTACTTTTTTCAATCAAGTTTGAAAGGCATTTCATACTTTCAGCAATAGAGGCAATAATATCTCTTTCACTGTCCCCCGAAGGATAAGCGCTGACGACATTAAATATATTAAATCCATCTCTTTTGATTTCTTCTACAGTATTTCCAAATTCAAAAGAAAGATGGCTTCCTGTAACAATAAGGTTTAAATTAAAATATTTATCGCAGGATATCTTTTTGATTAAAGGATACAATAAACCATAATCAGCCCTGGACGTAGTAACAACAATAGTATTTAGCGGCCTCATCTTAAAGTTACCTCTCTTTGTCAAAAACTTTATATGTAAGATTAATAATTATTTTAATAAAAAATGTTCTGCGGCTCATAAGAATACTTTGATTAAGACCAAAAGTTTTATTGTCCCTTTAATAAATATTTACATTTTTTAGATTGTGAAAAACATTTTCCTGACATATAATTGCTTTTTAATAACTAAATTTAGCTATTATAAATAACAAATTACAAACTTGAACTTTAATTATGTTTAAGAACGTGAAAATCGCATTTTCTGTTTTTTTAATCAAGGAATGATTGAAAAACCTATATATAAATTAATAATTTTTACGACATTTTATTTATATTTTCGCCTTATTTTATCATACTGTCAAGTATTTATAAATAAAAATTTTTGTCTACAAATTCTGCCTGAAAGAAATTTGAAGCCTGAAATTTGCAATAATTTTAAAAATAAAAAGGCCTAGTGCCAGCTTAACTTAACAAGTTATTTTGGCGACAGACCTTTGTTATTCGTTAGAATTTACAGATAAAAGATTTTAGACTTCATTTTTCAGCATCCTAAATCTATGAATATCTGCTTTATTTGTTTGCAGTAGAATAAATCGTTATAGTCGTTATAAACCTAATTAATCACTGTTATGTAACTGTAAGCTTTTTTGCTGCTGTCCTGCGCCGATGTTGCAGTTATGGTAGCTGTACCGCTTCCGACCGCATGTACAACGCCTGAGGAATCAACAGTCGCAACACTTGTATTGCTGCTTGTCCATGAAAGATCTTTTATGGTCGCATTTACCGGATAAAAAACCGGACTGAGTGTTACGTCCGCTGCCCCTACTTTTATAATAATTGGCGTCCTGCTTAGAGTTACACTGCTCAATCCATAAATTGATGTTACAGTACAGGTGGCTGTAAATCCGCCATCTTTGGTTGCGGCAGTTATAATCGCAGTCCCTTCGCTCCTTGCCGTAATTACTCCACTGGTATTGACAGTTGCTACCTCCGGTTTGTCGCTTGTCCAGTTAATTGCGCTTATTTCAGTTCCGGATGGAATAAGCTTAGCGACAAGTCTTGCGCCTGCCTGACCTATTTTTTGAGTTAATGATGTTTGGGAAAGTGATATCCCAGATGCTACCGTTACTAAACAGGTTGCTTTTTTTGCATTATCCTGTACGGAAGTCGCAGTTATTGTGGCTACTCCATTTGCCACCGCATGTACCACACCCGAAGCGTCAACTGTCGCTACACTTGTATCGCTGCTGGTCCATGTTAGACTCTTAACAGAGGCATTAATTGGACTATACGCAGGAATAAGGGTTATATCACCTGCTCCAACATTAAATAGTATCGATTTTCTGTCTAAAGTTACACTGCTCAAACCATAAATACAAGTTACAGAGCAAGCTGCTGTATATCCCCCGTCTATAGATGCTGCTGTAATTGTTGCTGTACCTTCGGACTTTGGTGTAATAACACCTGACGAACTTACACTTGCCACTTCCGGTTTATCACTGGTCCATGTAACAGCAGATATGACAGTATTAGCCGGAGTAAGGCTTGCTGTGAGCCTTGCGGTTGACTGACCAATTTTTAATGTCACAGCCGACTGGGAAAGCGTAATTCCTGAAGTTACCGTCACAGAACAGTTAACCTTCTTTGCGCTGTCCTGTTCATATGTTGCTGTAATAATTGCTGTTCCTAACCCCACCGCATGGACAACGCCCGACGAACTTACTGTTGCTACATTTGTGTCGCTGCTGGTCCAGATAAGATTTTTGCTTGTCGCATTGGATGGGTTATATTGTGGTACAAGAGTTATATCTTTTGCCCCAACGTTTATTAAAATTGATTTTCTGTCTATAGTAAAACTATTCAAACCATATATACATATTACAGTGCATGCGGAAGCAAGTTTTCCATCGGTAGTGGCAGCTGTTATCACTGCTGATCCTTCTTTTAAAGGGGTAACTCGTCCTGTTGAACTAACTGTCGCAACACTTGAGTCACTGCTTGACCATATTATTCCGCTTATACTTTTGTTTAATGGCGCTAACTTAGCTGAAAGAGCGCCAGTTGTCTGCCCTATTTTTAAAGTTATGGACGACTGTGAGAGAACAAGCGCCGATGCCACCGTTACGGAGCAGACAGCCTTTCTTGTATTATCCTGTACCGATGTTGCGGTAATAGTTGCAGTACCGGTTGCGACTACATGAACAACTCCGGTTGAACTTACGGTAGCAACACTCGGGGCGCTGCTTGACCATGTGAGATCCTTGATAGTCGCATTAGCTGGCGAGAAAGTTGGTACAAGCGTAACATCGCTATCCCCAACCTTTAATAAGAGTGAACTGTTGTCTAAGGTAATGTTGTCCACTCCATATATGGAAGTTACTGTACAAGTGGCTGTAAGTCCACCATCATTGCTTGTAGCTGTTATTGTAGCTGTTCCTTCTGATAAAGGAGTAACAACACCCGCTCCGCTAACAGTTGCTATATCTGGTCTGTCGCTTGTCCACTTAAGAGCGCTGATACTTAAGTTTGAAGGAAGAAGAGTGGCTGTTAACGACGCTGTTGTTTTCCCGATTTTTAAAGTAACCGCAGATTTTGAAAGCGCTATTCCTGAAGCAACAGTTACTGAGCAAGTAGCCTTTTTGGCGCTGTCTTGCGTGGATACAACAGTGATTGTTACTTTTCCGTTGGCAACAGCATGTACAATTCCTGATGAATTAACTGTGGCGATGCTTGGGTCGCTGCTTGTCCATGTAATATCCTTAATTGACGCGTTTGTTGGAGATATTGAAGCCGTCAATTGTATATCGCTGGCTCCCACTTTAAATAAGATAGAACTTCTATCAAGACTTAAACTGTTCACTCCGTATATTGACTTTATAGAACATGTGGCTTTGTAACCTCCATCTGAAGTCGTAGCGGTTATAGTTGCAGTACCTTCAGATACTGGGCTGATAAGGCCGGTTGAGCTCACGCTAACCACATTAGGTTTATCGCTTGTCCATGTTACAGTTTTATTCGCGGCATTGCTTGGGGTGAAATTGACTGCTACCGTTCCTGTCGTTTTACCAATTAATAACGTTGAAACTGATGGAGTCAGGGTTATACCCGAAACAGGCACCGGAACAGTTACTACACATGTTGCAGTTTTTAAAGTATTCTGATTAGATTTAGCCGTTATTGTGGCTGATCCGCCTGAAACCGCTGTAACAACTCCCTTTGAATCAACTGTTGCGACAGCTCCATTGCTGCTTGACCATGATATTGTACTATCAGTTGCTGTTAAAGGACTAACAATAGCGGTAAGACTTAAAGTTTTGCCTGCATTAATTGTCGCAGTTGTCGGTGATACTTTTACGCCAGTTACAGGCACAGCGATCGCTGTGGCTGTAAAAGATAAATCCGTGTTGCTTACAATTCCTTTAAAGGGATTACCCACATTATCCTTAAATGCGCCTGAATCAATTAGTACATAGAATTTTTCTCCAAGCAGAAAGTCTTTTCCGGGATTAATTGTAACCTTATTTGATGACACTGTAACTTTCGTTGAATCATCTACATTGATAGACTCATACAAGGAATCATCAGAAAATTTCCTTATTTCAATTTTCTTTGTCGTAACAGGAACTACAGGTTTGTTAAATGTTAGTATGATATTTGAATTAAGCGGAATTTCTATAGAGTTATTTGCCGGGGAAGCTGCTGAGATCAATGGCTCAGGTAAACTGCTGAACTTATATTGGATATACGGACTTATTACACTCATATCCGCCTTCTGGGGAAGTGTTCCAATATATGAGAATTCTTCTCCAGTTGAAGGCTTAATCAGTTTATAGTCCTTTAAGGTTGTCACGTTGCCGCTTACTATATCATTTATATTGACATACATTCTCCAATCTGAACTTGTGTCAAGGTTATTCTGCATTACTAGGTCAGTAAAATCCTCGATAAAACTTGCGTCACAAGGTGTTGTAGATCCATCGAAGGCGTATGGTCCCCCGTTATTAAAAGGAACCGATGGATTCCATACTTTTGACGGAGTACTTTGAGCTAAGCTTGAATAACCCACATAAGCGCTTACTTTGTCCCTTTCCTGAGTATTAATTGTAAATTGGCCAAGGAGAAGGGGCTTATAATTTGCTTTTGCAGTTATCCAATAAGCGTTATTATACCACCAGCCTCCTTTTTTAACCGCATTGTAAGAACACCAGGTAAACCCTCCGTCCTTCCAGTATGTTCCCCATGAATTGGCAATCCTGAAAGCTCCTTTTTCTCCAGAGTCAACGACGTTATTATTATTAAGGTCAACCCATATGTTATCATCATAACCGACGATTGTCATAGCATGTCCGCCATTTGAACCGCTTACAAGGTAACATACATCCTTTCCTACATAACCATCGTCGCTTGTCGTTGAAG
>JAUZPS010000266.1 GCA_030705945.1 Bacillota bacterium | reverse complement strand
GGCACAATTTTTACAGGTAAGAGCTTTGGAGTAGAAGGTGAGGTAATCGGCGAGATAGTTTTTAATACTGGAATGACCGGTTATCAGGAGGTTTTGACTGATCCGTCATACTGCGGACAGATCGTGACCATGACTTACCCTCTTATAGGCAACTATGGTGTAAATTTGGAGGATATTGAATCTAGTAAGCCACAGGTAAAGGGGTTTATAGTTAGAGAGCTTTGTAAAACTCCAAGCAACTGGAGGTCTTTAGAAACACTTAATGATTATTTAAAAAGACACAATATTATTGGAATAGAAGGAATAGACACAAGGGCGCTTACAAAGATATTGAGAAATAAAGGAACAATGAATGGCATTGTTTCTACAGCAGATGAATTCAACTTTGATAGCAAACTTGAGGAAATTAAATCCTACTTTATTAAAAATCCTGTGTATGAGGTTACTACAAAGGAAGTTATTCATTATGAAGGAAAGGGATTTAGAGTTGCGCTGATTGACTTAGGGATAAAGCAAAACATTGTTCGTTCGCTTCTTAAAAGGGATTGCGAGGTGTTTGTTTTCCCTGCGTGGACTAAAGCTGAAGAGATACTTGCTGTGAATCCTGACGGAATTATGCTTTCGAACGGACCTGGAGACCCTAAGGATTGTTCGGAAGTTATCGATACAATCAGAAATCTTATCGGTAAAAAACCTATATTTGGTATCTGTTTAGGTCACCAGCTTACAGCTTTAGCAAACAATGCGAATACAGGAAGACTTAAATATGGACATAGAGGCTGTAACCATCCAGTTAAGGACCTTAACAAGGATCTCACGTATATAACTTCACAAAATCATGGCTACACAATTTTGGAAGACAGCATGGATAAAGAAAAAATGGAAGTCAGTCATAGAAATATGAACGATAATACAGTTGAAGGCGTTAGATATAAAGGGGTGCCTGTATTCACGGTTCAATTCCATCCTGAAGCTTCACCAGGACCCGGCGACACAGCTTACTTATTTGATGAGTTCATGGACATGATGAAGAAGTTTAAGGAAGTTTAAGGAAGTTTAAGGAGGAAATAAAATGCCAAAGAGACTAGAGGTTAAGAAAGTATTGGTTATCGGTTCAGGACCAATTATAATAGGGCAGGCTGCAGAGTTTGACTACGCGGGAACTCAGGCTTGTCGCGCGCTTAAAGAAGAAGGTATAGAGGTTGTGCTTATAAACAGCAATCCTGCGACAATCATGACAGATACGAATATAGCCGACAAGGTTTATATAGAACCATTATGCTTGGATGTACTTAAGAAGATAATAATTGAAGAAAAGCCGGACAGTATATTGCCTACATTAGGAGGTCAAACAGGACTTAATCTTGCAATGGAAATTGCTGAAACAGGTTTCCTTGAAGAAAATGGAGTCAAGCTTCTGGGTACGGCAACAGAAGCTATTAAAATGGCTGAAGATAGACAAGCTTTCAAGGATACTATGGAAAGAATAGGAGAGCCTTGTATCGCAAGTGAGGTTGTAACCACTGTTGAGGCTGCTTTAGCATTTGCGGATAAAATCAGTTATCCTGTAATTGTCCGTCCTGCCTACACTCTTGGCGGAACAGGCGGCGGTATTGCGGATAATGTGGAGCAATTAACTGAAATTGCTACCAACGGTCTGCGTTTAAGCAGGGTTACCCAAGTACTTATTGAGAAATGTATAGCAGGTTGGAAGGAAATTGAGTATGAGGTAATGAGAGATGGAAAAGGTAATGTAATTACCGTATGTAACATGGAAAATATTGACCCGGTTGGAGTTCACACCGGTGACAGTATAGTTGTAGCTCCATCACAGACCCTTGCCGATAAGGAATACCAGATGCTAAGAACAGCATCCTTGAAGATAATTTCTGAACTTGGTATACAAGGGGGATGTAACGTTCAGTTTGCGCTTCATCCTACAAGCTTCGAGTATGGGGTTATAGAAGTTAATCCTAGGGTTAGCCGTTCATCAGCCCTTGCTTCAAAGGCTACAGGATATCCGATAGCAAAGGTTGCGACAAAAATTGCCATTGGTTATGGTTTGGACGAAATTAAAAACGCTGTTACAGGTAAAACTTACGCATGCTTTGAGCCTACTTTGGACTATGTGGTAGTTAAGATTCCTAAGTGGCCTTTTGATAAATTTGTTAAAGCAAAAAGAACCCTCGGCACACAGATGAAAGCAACCGGTGAGGTTATGGCCATCAGCAGTTCCTTTGAAGCGGCTCTTATGAAAGCAATCAGGTCGCTAGAGCTTGGACTGTTTACATTAGAGCAGGAAATGTACACAAAGATGGAAACATCAACTATTATGGAAAAGCTCAATGACATAAATGATGAAAGAATGTTTGTTGTTGCTGAGGCTTTAAGAAGAAACATTACTATCGAAGATATATGTAATATAACTAAAATTGACGAGTTCTTTATATATAAGTTCCAACAGATTGTGCAAATGGAACAAAAACTTAAAGAATGCACTCTGACTTCTCTGACTGTCGATATGATTAAGAAAGCTAAAAAGATGGGATTTACTGATGCTGTTATTGCAAAGTTTACAGGCTGTGACAGGAAGGATATTTACAGAAGAAGAAAAGAAATCGGAATCTGTACCACATACAAGATGGTTGATACCTGCGCCGCTGAATTTGACGCTGTTACTCCATACTATTATTCGACCTATGATGAAAGATGCGAAGTTAAGGAATCTGACAGGGAAAAGGTTTTAGTTATAGGGTCCGGTCCAATAAGAATTGGTCAGGGGATTGAGTTTGACTACTGTTCAGTTCATTCTGTATGGGCTCTTAAAGAAGAAGGATATGAAACTATAATCGCAAATAACAACCCTGAAACTGTAAGCACCGACTTTGACACCGCTGACAGACTATATTTCGAACCATTGACTTATGAAGATGTTGAAAACATAGTTGAAACAGAAAAACCAAAAGGCGCGATTGTTCAGTTTGGCGGACAGACTGCTATCAAACTTACTAAAGCGTTGAGTGAAATGGGAGTCAAGATATTTGGCACAGAGCCAAAATATGTAGATGCTGCTGAAGACAGAGAAAAATTTGACGCCATACTTGAAGAAGTTGGAGTTCCAAGGCCACAGGGTAAAACCGTATTTACTCTTCAGGAAGCGCTCGAAGTGGCAAATGAGCTTCAATATCCTGTTCTTGTAAGACCTTCATATGTACTAGGCGGCCAGGGTATGGAAATTGCCTATAACGACAAGGATGTTGAAGAGTTTATGGAAATCATAAACAGAGTTAAGCAGGAGCATCCTATACTTGTTGACAAATACATGATGGGTAAAGAAATTGAGGTTGACGCCATTTGTGACGGCGAGGATATATTGATTCCCGGAATTATGGAACACTTAGAAAGAGCAGGCGTTCACTCCGGAGACAGCATTTCCGTATATCCTACACAGACAATTGATAATAGAATAAAGGAAGTAATAATTGATTATACAAGAAAACTAGCTAAAGCTCTGCATGTTATAGGTCTGGTAAACATACAGTATGTGCTTTATAATAATGCGATTTATGTAATAGAAGTCAATCCCCGTTCAAGCCGTACGGTGCCATATATAAGCAAGGTTACAGGAATACCGATGGTCAACCTGGCGACAAAGATAATGATGGGTAAAAAGCTTAAAGATTTTAAATATGGAACAGGTTTGTATAAAGAAGCAGAATATGTTTCTGTAAAGGTTCCTGTGTTCTCATTTGAAAAGCTCCATGATGTTGATATAAGTTTAGGACCTGAAATGAAGTCTACCGGAGAAGTTTTAGGTATTGCAAAAACCTTCCCTGAAGCTTTATACAAAGGAATAACAGCGTCAGGAATAAAGCTTCCTAAAAAAGGCGGCGGTATACTTATGACAGTGCGCGACACAGACAAACCAGAACTTGTCGGCCTTGCCGAAGATTTCGAAAAGCTTGGTTTTGAACTGTATGCGACAGGAAAGACGGCAAATATGTTGAACAAGCACGGTATAGCAACAAACGCTGTTAAAAAGGTTGATGATGGTTCGCCCAATATTTTGGACCTCATTCAATCCGGTAAAATCAGTATGGTCATAAATACAGCAACTAAAGGAAGAAAGCCTGAAAGGGACGGCTTTAAGATAAGAAGAAAGTCTGTTGAGACTTCTATCCCATGTTTAACATCACTAGATACTGTTAAAGCTGTAATCAGATGCTTAAAACTTGGCAAGTCAGTTAGTGATATGGATGTAGTAAACTTAAGCGTATTTGACGTTTAGGAATGTTGAAAAAATAACTTCCGCTAAAATCTTCGCTTTCGTGTTCACTTAGCTTGTGAACACACGCCCAGAATCGGAAGCAATTTTTCAATCATTGAATATATAAAAAGCAATTAATCTTTTACATTTGCCTATCACAAAATAACGTTAAAGCGTTCGTTATTTTGCTCCGTCAAATGTAAGATTAATAGTGCTTTTTATATAGTTTACAGTTTGTTATCTATAGGAGGGTTTGATGTCAAAATTACTGAAAGAAGAAATTGTATCGATAGAAAAAATTGCCAGGGAAATTTATAAGATTTCAATAAAGTCGGATTATGTGTCAGACAATGCTGTTCCCGGTCAGTTTGTCAATATCAGATGCAGTGATGGAATTACAGCGCTGCTAAGACGTCCTATAAGTATTTGCGATGTTGATAAAGCCAAAGGTACATTTGATATTTGTTTTCAAATTAAAGGAATAGGCACTGAGTATCTTGCAAAAAAGACCGCTGGTGAGACCATTGATATTATTGCGCCTATAGGGAAACCATTTCATCTGTCTTCAGAGTATAAAACCATTGCGGTTGTTGGCGGCGGAATTGGAGTGTTTCCGTTGCTCCACCTGTTAAAGGAGAGCTCTGGCTCCCAAAGATACGCATTTTTAGGCTTCAGAAATAAAGAATTTGTGGTTTTGGAGGATGAATTCAGCGCGGCATCCAATAAGCTAAATATTTCTACAGATGACGGAAGCGCAGGATATAAAGGCCTTGTAACGGACCTCTTAGAAAATGAGCTTAAGGAAAAAGGTATTGATATTATATATGCTTGCGGGCCTACACCAATGCTTCGTAATGTGATGAAAATTGCTCAAGCCTACAATACTAAGTGCCAGGTTTCCATGGAGCAGAGAATGGGGTGCGGAATTGGAGCTTGTCTTGTATGCGCGTGTAAGACCAAAGCTGAAAATGAGGATGGATGGGAATATAGCCATGTCTGCAAGGACGGACCCGTATTTTGGAGTAATGAGATCATTTTAGATTAATAATGATTTTAATATAAGATTATATGAATGCTAAATATTAACAAAATAATAAGCTAAATAAATAAAAAATTCCGGCAATAATAATTAAACCGGAATTTTTTATATGTATCAAAAAATAAAAAATAAATTTTACTTGAAAATTTGCGCTATTTATGTGATAATAGTACAAATTTTTTTATTGGTGGTTGTCATAATTATGAATATATTGAAAGATAATAAAGCTTTAATTATATCAATCTTAACATTATCTGTCCCTGCTATTGTAGAGATGTTATTAAATACCCTTGTCGGGATTTCAGATACGGTGTTATTAAGTTTTTATGTGGGCAAGGACGGACTTGCGGCTTCAGGTTATGCAAATCAGATAATATACATGGTGATATTGGTTTTTTCATCATTTAACGTAGGCGCAACTGCCATGATATCAAGAAGCTATGGAGAAAAAAACTATCAGAAACTAAATGAGGTTTCATGTGAGAATCTAATACTCAATAGTGTTCTAGGTCTTGCAATGATGATGATAACATTTTTGTTTTCCAGGCAATTTATGCATATATTTGATACAACACGTACTGTCTTTGATATGAGCATCTCGTTCCTTAATATAACATCTTTCAGCCTTTTGTTTATGTTTTTTTCATTTGCCGCGGGAGCATCGCTTAGAGGAATAGGAAATACTATGACTCCTATGCTTATAACAGGTGGCGTTAATGTAATAAATATAATTTTAAATATACTATTGATCAGGGGGGTTGGAATATTTCCTGAAATGGGAATACAAGGGTCAGCATTAGCAACTACCATATCAAGAATTATCGGCGCAGGCGCGTATTTACTTATATTGCTTAATCATAAGGGACATCTTAGAATCAGTAAAGCTGCATTAAAGTTAAAGAAAGAAATATTTATGCCCTTATGGCAATTAAGTTATAAAGCGGGAGTAGAACAATTTCTGACACAGTTTGCTTTTTTTATTTCAGGAATAATAGTATCAATACTTGATACTACCTCGGAAGCTGCTTTTAGGGTGCTACTTACAATTGAACAAGTTTCAATAATGCCTGCAATAGGCATTTCAATTGCTGCCGCAACTCTTGTAGGTAAGTCGCTAGGTGAAAAGGATAATAAAAAAGCGCGTTTCACAGGATATTTATGCTTTGGCATGGGGATAATGTGGGGGATTCTCATAGGAACATTTTTTGCGGTTTTTCCGAACTTTACGGCAAGACTATTTACACCCGACGCCGCTATATTGAGTGTTCTGGTTGGAGCAATGCTGGCAGTTGCGATTGATCAGCCGATAATAAATTATATTTTTATTGTATCAGGCGCGTTAAGAGGCGCCGGAGACACAACTACTGTAATGATCCTAACTAGTTTAAGATTATGGATTTTTTTCTTGCCCCTTACATACGTTTTTGTAAAATACATGGGAATGGGAGTAAAAAGCATATGGGTTGCTGAAATAATCGGAGC
>JAUZPS010000265.1 GCA_030705945.1 Bacillota bacterium | reverse complement strand
TAAAAGTCCTCCAACAATTATATGGCTGATTATTGAAAAGGTATTTGATATATAATAATTAAATGATTCATTATCGATTTCATTTTTAAACAACTTGAATTTTAATTTAACCGATAAATAAAATCCGAATGCTGCTAGGAGAGCCCATGCCAAGCCTGAGAAGTTTAAGATCGGTATAAATGTTCCAAACCAGTTTCCTAAAGGTGTTACCCATGTGGTTATGTACCAGTAACTTCCTGTAATAACCCATATACAGATTGCCGCTAATTTAAGATAATCAATATTCTTTATCTGACCTACGATAAGTATAATTATTGCAACAAATATCCAGAGATAAACTGAAATCATCGGCTTTATATCATGACCATTTCCAATATCGTTCAATGCTATCAGTATAAAAAGAGCTCCTGCAAAAAACTTGGTCATAACTGCAACTGTAAATTTGTTTACCATTTTGTAAATTACTAAAGACGCCCCTATATAAATTGTGCCGATGGCTCCTAGTATAAGAGAAAACGGTGTGACATTATTCATTATAATCAGGGACCATATACCGAACATTACTCCGTTTGATATTCCGAGATAGAGATTCAAACCGTTAAAATTCTTTCCGTCTTTCCAAGAAGATATTACAAAGCCAACTACAAAGAATATAAACGCCGCTGCTGAGTATCTGAATGGTACTTGCCAGCTACTCGGATGAAAATAAACATAATATGTGGAAAAGAGAATCCATGTTCCTACAAAAGGAATCAATCTTAATTCGGACCACTTTTTATTAACGCTTACAAAGAAAGCTGCTGAGTTAATCACTAGGAGATATAAGAAAAGTGTGAAAATAGAATTTTCCGATCTCATAACCATCGGAGCAAACAGAGCGCCTAAAAAACCGATGTTCATCAGTACTCTCAAATCAAATTTAAAGGAGTATACACTCACGGCCAAAGTTACAGCTACCATAAGGAGAAAAACAGTCATCGGGTTCCACATTGTATAATAAATTCCCGCGAACGCAAAAGTTGTGTAAAGCAGCGATGTTCCAAGTCCTGTTAATATTTCATTAATAGCTGATTTTCCTTTATGTCCTGCCCCAACGCCGCCTATGATAAATCCAGCTCCTGCCGTGATACCAATAACAATTTTGATCTGATTTGAAATCCAGCCTTTATCAACAGCAAACTTAAATAAATACGAGAAGGTGAGAAACATGAACATTGCCCCTAAAAGCGTTATCCAGTGCCTTTTAAATAGATCCTTCATTTGACTTCATCCTTTCATTTTTAACCTTTTTTATAGTGTCTTTGCATATACAAAATATTTTTTTATCTTGTAAATGTGGTTGATTTAACTTATATTACTATTATAAATGCTTTTAATAAGCCATTGCAGATATCACAAGTCACAAAAAGCCGCCCTTAAGTCATATATAAAAAATAAGATACATGACTTAAGTCACATATCTTATTTGTATTTTGGCATTCTATATAAAAAGCAATTAATCTTTTACATTTGCCTATCGCAAAATAACGTTAAAGCGTTCGTTATTTTGCTCCGTCAAATGTAAGATTAATAGTGCTTTTTATATATTTTAAGTTTTTAATCCTATTTTTCTTCTTATACTGCCTAATTCACCGTGGCAAATTACAAAATACGATTAGACAAGATGATTTTTAAGCGCATATACAGCAAGCTGCGTCCTGTCCTTTAAGCCCGATTTTTCAAGAATTCCCGTCACAACATTTTTAACGCTTCCCTCAGTGATAAAAAGAGCCGCTCCAATTTCTTTATTACTCTTTCCATCAATAATAAGTCTAATAACGTCAAGTTCCCTGTCAGTTAGGTGAATCCCATGTGAATCTTTTTCTGTTACCTGTGTTTCAACCTCTTCGCTCACCTTTTTTACTACATTGTCAAATACGTCATGATGTATTATACTCATGCCCTTTGCCACACTTTTTATGGCAAGAATCAGGTCTTCAGGGTCCGCATCCTTCAATAGATACCCTGCGGCTCCGTTTTTGAGAGCGTTTTTTATGTTCTCATCATTGTTAAATGTGGTAAGTATAATAACTTTTATGTTGGGATATCTGGATTTAATCAGCCTCGTTCCCTCAATCCCATCGCATACAGGCATCATTATATCCATCAAAACAACATCGGGGTTAAACTCTTCGCATAATTTTAAAGCGTCTTCCCCATTTCCCGCCGTTCCCTCAACCTTTATTCCCGGATCCTGTTCAATAATAAACTTAAGGCTTTGTCTTAACATCGCCTGATCATCCACTATAAGCGCTTTAATCAATCTATCACCCCACACAATCAACCACAAAATTTTACAGCTTCTATAAGAGCGTTTCTAAACATGTCTTCAGTCACTCTCAAAGGGTATCTCAATACGCAGATTAAAACCGCTCTCCCCGTCCGACCCATAAACTATACTGCCATTTACTGTTTTAAGTCTCTCTTCCATGCCTGAAAGTCCAAAGCCTTTTTTAATCTCGCCGCACCCTATGCCGTCATCAATTATAAATAGCCTAATGCCACCTTTTTGAAAGCGGAGAAATATGTTTATATTTTTCGCCTTGCCATGTCTTACGCTATTGGTCAGAGCTTCCTGACACACCCTATAAAGTACGTCGGAATATTTACTCATATCTAAAGGTTCGACTCCCTCAACAGAAAAATCAATCTCAATTCCTGATAACCTGAAATCCGAGAACATGTTCCTGATGGAAGTCACAAAATTATTCGATGACAGTTTCTCAGGCATCAGACCGGAAATAGACCTCCTTAATTCCTTAAGACCTTCTTTTGAAGTTTTAAGAGCTTCTCTTAATTTCTCCCCGGTTGTGTCAACATCATTTTTATATGTTATATTGGCTACCTCGAGAATTGAAATCAGCAAAGTCATTGTATGTCCTAATGTATCGTGGACATCGTGAGCGAACCTGTTTCTTTCTTTTGCTATTGCCAGCTCTTCTACAGTTGAAGCATACTTTGAAAGTTCGTCATTCATAGCGTATAATTCATTGTTTTTATCATTGAGTTCATCCATTATATTGATATATTCTGTTATATCACTGAAGGTCAGTACCTTAGCAAGCATCTCGCCATGTTTATTGTTTATAGCATGAACTTTAATCTGATAGGTCTTTTTATTAGGATTTAACAAGCTGATTTCGGATGTTAGTCCAGCAACTCCAGAGCTGCTGACAGCTTCAATGAAATCCGGATCAATTTTTGCTGAGGATAACATCTGTATCCTATTCATAACCATAAATAAATCCGTGTTTTTTTCAATTTCGCCGCCATTAATAAAATTATTTACAAACGCTTTATTCCAATCTACAACCTGATTATATATATTTAAAACAAGAACAGAATCATTCATATTTTCAACGATTTCTTTTCTAGCAATTGGAGCTAAATCCAGAAACCTGTATCTGAAGGTTGCTATCGCCACAAAAAGCATTGTAACCGAAAAACTTACAGGTGTCAGGTCATAATCAACTTTTAATATATTTATTACCGATAAGAAATTTGATGCTATGGGTATCAGCACTGCAAGTATTAATGCTATCGTCTGCAGTTTCGCATTTCTTTTTAGGTTACGGTAGTTTGACGCTAAAACAAGTATTCCAAGAAATATATAAAGATAAGTGGCACCCAAAATAACCCAAAAGAATAACCTTCTTCCCTTTTCAGTCTCTGTTATCACCTGAAACTGCTTATGGTAATCGTTTGTTAAAACAATAATATAATTTATAACTGGAATAACAGCTGCAGCTATAATATATTTCTTATTTAAAAACCGCTTATTCTCAACAAATAAGTTGCAGAAAACCAGCCAGCCCAGACTTAGAAAGCAAATGCAGAAATAATTGATTTTGATAAACAGAAGTTTATGGGAAAATTCCTGGGACATTAATTCGCACGCATACCCTAATGACCAGCAGAACACCATTACCTGACAACATATATAGCAAATAAATAGTCCTGAATTTTTCCCCTTAAATATGAAATAAACTATCATTAAGAATGAAAGAACCGCTGAAATTAAAGGCAGAATTGCATTAGTTGAAAGCAAAAACCTCATAATTACACTCCCCGTTCCTTGAGAGTTATTTTTTAAATTTTTCACGATTTATAAATAAAGCTATATGTTTCGTGATTTTAAATAATATAAAATATTTATCACGAAACATATAGGTTCTTCAAATCTCTCCAAATTAAAGTTTTTCCAATTCCTCTTTTAATATCTTATTTATTACTTGCGGATTTCCCTTACCTCTGCTTTCCTTCATACACTGTCCTACGAGGAAACCAAAGGATTTTTCTTTTCCGTTCTTATAGTCTGTAATTGATTGAGGGTTTGCTTCAAGTACTTTTTTAACTATTCCAACAAGAGCTCCTTCATCATTTACAACTTCAAGTCCTTCTTCTTTAACAATAACTTCAGGATCCTTGTTGTTTAAGAACATTTTTTCAAAGACTTTTTTGGCGATTGTTCCACTGATTTTGCCGCCGTCAATTAATTTTACAAGTTTAGCAAGGTATTCTGCCGGGAACGGAATATCAATAGCTTCCATTTCCTTTTCCTTTAAGAGTCTCATGAGATCTCCCATAACCCAATTGCTTACTAATTTTGCGTTGTTGCTCATTTTCACCGCTTCTTCAAAAAAGTCAGCAAGATATTTGGAAGAAGTCAGGATAGAGGCATCATACTCGGGCAAGCTAAAGTCCGACACATACCGCTTTCTCCTTGTTTCAGGAAGCTCAGGCAGAGCCGCTTTTACACCGTCAATCCAGCTTCTTTCAAGGACAATAGGCACAAGGTCCGGTTCAGGAAAATATCTGTAGTCATGAGCTTCTTCTTTGCTTCTCATAGCGTAACTGGAGCCTTTGTTATCGTCCCAACGCCTGGTTTCCTGTACTATAACACCGCCATATTCCAATTCAGTTTTCTGTCTCTGATATTCGCCTTCAATAGCCCTTAATATGGCTTTGAATGAATTAAGATTTTTCATCTCGGTCCTTGTTCCAAATTCCTTTTGTCCAACAGGTCTGATGGATAGGTTAACATCCGCTCTGAGAGAGCCTTCCTGCATTTTACAGTCTGAAACATCAATATACTCTAAAATTGCTTTAAGGTTTTCAAGAAAAGCTTTAGCTTCTTCAGCAGATCTTATGTCAGGTTCACTAACTATTTCAATAAGAGGCACCCCACATCTGTTATAGTCTACTAAAGAACCGTTGTCCCATTCATCATGAATTAATTTTCCGGCATCTTCTTCAATATGAATTCTCGTAAGACCAATCCTCTTTTGTACTCCGTTTACTTCTATATCGACATAGCCGTTTTTACATATCGGCAAATCATACTGAGATACCTGATACGCTTTCGGAAGATCAGGGTAAAAATAGTTCTTTCTATCCTGTTTGCTGAATTCGGCAATTTCGCAGTTTGTGGCAAGCCCTGCCTTAACAGCATATTCAACTACTTTTTTATTTAAAACAGGTAAAACCCCTGGCATTCCTGTGCATATCGGACAGCAATGGGTGTTTACATCGCCGCCGAATTCGGTGGAACATGAGCAGTATATTTTTGACTTTGTTGACAGTTCAGCATGAACTTCCAAACCTATAACTATTTCGTAATCCATTGTTATCACCCTTCTTTAGAATTCCTATATTTTCGCTTTTGCCTTATGAAATTCCGTATTCTGTTCGAATGTATAACCAACCCTTAACAATACGCTCTCGTCAAAAGGTTTTCCTATAAGCTGCAAGCCTATCGGAAGCTTCTTGCTGTCAAAACCGCAAGGCACAACCAGGCCTGGTAATCCAGCTATATTAACAGATACGGTATATATATCGCCTAAGTACATTTCCAAAGGATCATCAACCTTTTCCCCAACCTTATACGCAGTTGAAGGAGCTGTTGGTCCGATAACAAGGTCGTACTTACTGAAGGCTTCATCAAAACCATTCTTAATAAGAGTCCTTACCTGAAGGGCTTTCTTATAATATGCGTCATAATATCCTGAACTTAACGCGTATGTTCCAAGCATAATTCTTCTTTTTACTTCCGGTCCAAAGCCCTCACTTCTGGATTGTTTGTACAAATCCAGCAAATCGCTGAACTTCTCAGCCCTATAGCCGTATTTTACTCCATCATATCTTGCGAGGTTAGAACTTGCTTCTGCTGAGGAAATGAGGTAATAAGCAGGAATTGCATACTCTGTAATAGGAAGCGAAAACTCTTCGCACTGAGCTCCAAGCTTTTTAAGCGTCTCTATGGCATCCAGCACCGATTTTTTCACTTCACTGTTGAGCCCTTCTCCTATATATTCCTTTGGAATCCCTATCTTCATTCCCTTAACATCATTAATCAAAGCTTTAGTATAGTCTGGGTAATCAGTATTTATCGATGTTGAGTCCATAGGATCGTGACCTGCAATTGCGTTCATGACCAGCGCGCAATCAGTTACATCTTTTGTAAGCGGCCCTATCTGATCCAAAGAAGATGCGAACGCCACAAGACCATACCTTGAAACTGATCCATATGTCGGTTTCAGGCCAACAATTCCACAAAATGACGCAGGTTGTCTTATGGATCCACCTGTATCTGAACCAAGGGAAAATACTGTTTCACCAGCCGCAACAGAAGCCGCCGAACCACCGCTTGAGCCTCCAGGCACTCTTTCTAAATCCCATGGATTTTTTGTCTTGAGAAAATATGAATTTTCGGTAGATCCACCCATTGCAAACTCATCTAAGTTAAGCTTACCAAGCAATACTGT
>JAUZPS010000264.1 GCA_030705945.1 Bacillota bacterium | reverse complement strand
TCGGTATTTTTCTTCCAGATACCCTGTTGGGGGTTGTAGAGAACTGCATTTGAAAGATAACCTGATACGTCATAACCCCCAAGTATATACAATTTTCCATTAACTGAAATGGAACAATGTCCGCTTAACTGTGATGGAAGGTCGCTTCTTGAGGTGTATGCGCCGGTAGTATAGTCGTATTCCACAATCTTGTTTGAAGTTAGTCCTCCGGAAATATATAACTTTCCATCTATTTCAGAAACTGCGAAATCTGAATTTGCGCTGTTCAAGCTCTTCTTAACTGTCCATATGTTAAGTGATGGATCGTATTCTTCAAAAGCTTTAAGACTATTTCCTCCACTTGCTCCGCCTAAAACTTGAATTTTACCGTTTAACGCGCATATACCAAAGTTACAACTCGTTGTGGGCATTGGAGTTCCTGCAGACCATGTATTGGTTGAAGGATCATATATTTCTACTGTGCCTAGAGTAGAAGTTCCATTATAACCTCCAATAACATATATCTTTCCATTAACGTTCACCGCGCCGGCTCTACTTCTGGATGTCGGCATTGATGCTTTCGTGGTTCACGTTTCAATATATGGAGGATAAAATTCCTGTAAAGATTCGGAGTAACAAGCATTAAAAATCTTTAGACTACTGGCGAGATCAACAGTAGTCTAAAGATTTTTAGCGCTTATTTTATAAATTGTAATACGCTAACAGGGATTAATACTAAAAACCAAATGGAGATTCGCCAAACTCTCCGAAGCCAAATGGTGAGAACCCAAATCCAAACGGAAAAGGACGATGGAAAAAATGATGATGGAAATGATGATGGAAGAAGTGTTGACCACCAAATCCAAAAGGCATCATTCCAAATTGACCAAAAGGCATCGTCCCAAATTGCCTATAAGGCATTACCTGGGGATCATCCATATTTGCATAGGGATTATAACTGGCATAGGCCTGAGCATAATTGTTTTGCATGAAAAAAACCTCCTTAATTGTTTACTGATACTGTATTATATGCTTGAATTAATAATGAAGTTACATATAACAAGCGTTATGTAAATGGATTGAAATCATCTTTTTACTACAGCACTGCAGATTTATCAACCTTGGCGCATTGTCAAAAATACCTACCTAAAAAATTATTTTATATTTATTTACATATTCCACCATAGCGTACTTTAGCCGTGTTAAATTAAATTCATCGAAAGGACGTTCAACGATGATAACGCAAAAGGGGGAATTTCACATGATTGTGGAACACCAATAAAAATCTGCAGCGCTAGTGTGAGAAAAAAAAATCTGGATTTAGTAAACAAAAGCAGGATGAGCGCAATTGAAGAAAAGAAAGAATTGCGCGGACTATCAAAAAAATTAAGGAGGATTAGTTATGAGTTCAAATGTAAGAATCACTTATGTAAACAAATCAATGAATAAGGATCTACCTAAGATATTCTTGTTTATGAAAAACGAGGTTCCCACTTTTGACTGTCTAAAGGACGGTGTAGCATGGAAAGTTATTGAAGACGTGGGACGTGAATCATCTTGCGAATTTTCTTTCCCCATAGAGACAGAAGTTGGCGCATCATGGTCAAAGAGAACCTGTAAAACAAAAAAACTTTCATCCAGTATCGGAAGCAAATATACCGTTTTAAAAGATGACACCGGGATCACAATCATGCCCGATGGTAGCGCAGGTGACACCAAATCAATAGATGTAAGCAATGATGTACATGTAGAAAATGGTATAAGCGTGGAGCTTTACAAGGATGGTAAAATAATGATGTCCAAGGATATTGTAGGATACGGTCAAAAAGCTACATTTGTACTTCACCCCAAGCTTTACTGGGGAGTAGCTTCTGAAATACAGGAAGGAAAAGAGCTCAGTTCAGCTGTTCTTGATTCGGATAACTTTTTTGAACAAAATATTGAAGGCGCTTCAAATGTGACAATTGCGCTTTATGGCAATGCAAAGGATGGATACCAGTTTAAAGTTGAGAGCCAGTCATAAGACATCAAAATAATGAAAGGATGATAAAACCATGGGTTCTAAAGTAAAGATTACATATATCAATAAATCGATGAATAAGGATTTACCTAAGATATTCTTGTTTGTAAAAAATGAGATTCCCACTTTTGACTGTCTTAAGGAAGGTATCGCATGGAAAGTTATTGAAGATATAGGACGTGAGTCGTCTTGCCGCTTCACTTTCCCAATAGAGACAGAAGTTTGCGCTTCATGGAACAAGGGTACTTGCAGTACAAAAAAATTGTTATCGAATATTGGAAGTAAGTATGCCGTTTTGAAAGATGATACAGGTATCACCATTATACCTGATGCGAGCGCAGGTGACACCAAATCAATAGATGTCTGCAATGATGTGCATGTAGAAAATGGCATAAGCGTAGATTTTTATAAGGACGGCAATATCATGATGACAAAGAATATTGTCGGATATGGACAAAAAGCTACATTTGTACTTCACCCTAAGCTTTACTGGGGTATCGCTTCTGAAATACAAGAAGGAGAACAACTTAGTTCTGCTGTACTTGATTCGGATCACTTCTTTGAACAAAACCTTGAAGGCGCATCAAATGTTACTGTCGCGCTTTACGGCAACGCTAAAGATGGCTATCAGTTTAAAATCGAAAGCCAGGAATAAAAATTATTTCCATTATAGGATAGTCACTAACGTTGATTTCATACAACAACCCATTCAATCTTTTACCATTACAGGATGCAAAACAGTCCAAATATTAAAGACAGTACTTTAATGCGCCAAGAAATGTTCCTATAAACATATTAATAGAGTAGTGGGCGCGAATAAAACCAAGCTTCGAGATAATGAATTAATGGTGACTAAACAAATGCATGATATACTCAGCAATATTTACAAAACTATATAAAAAGCAATTAATCTTTTACATTTGCCTATCGCAAAATAACGTTAAAGCGTTCGTTATTTTGCTCCGTCAAATGTAAGATTAATAGTGCTTTTTATATAATAAGTGTTCATTAATATAAAAAATAAATTTAGAGAGGATGAGTATTTATGGCAGATATAGAAACTGGATATGTTGCGCGAGTAAAAACTAAGCTTAGAGATGATGAAGTATTTAATGACAGAACAAATGATGTGAGTGTTTACTGGGGGGCAAATGCAGCTGTTGCAACGGCTAATTGTGCAGGTGCTGGGGTTGTTGGTAATATAAAAGTAGTAAGTGTGAGCGATGTTTTAAAAAAAGGTGGAAGAGTAATGGATGCTCCTCGACCAGGTAGCCAGGGACATTGTAATCTTTTCGGAATGAAGGTTAAAGACTTTAACAACCTTTTTAGCTAAGGAAACCTATTATTGCGTAAACCCCCAATGCTTATGTTTTTTAGATAGCCGGATGTCGAATTTTTAGGACATTCGGCTATTTTAATATGTCTAGGAAATTATGGTGTCGTTAATTGTGACGAAATATGTATTTCTGGTATGCATAGAGGCCTAAATAAATAATTTCCACCGATGGGTTTTCAATGTAAACAAAACTGTAGCGTTTTGTTTTATGTATCACCTTTGTTGCTGTTTTAACACTAAAAACGACAAAATATTACATTTGTGCAAATAAATTATATTTTAATACAAATTCCACCAAAGTGTACTTTGAGCGTGTTAAACTAATTATACCAAAAAGAAGAAAAATAGGTATTATTGGAGAAAGGAGGGGATTGCGTATGATCGTGGAGTACAATTTAAAAAAAAATCCGCAAAAGTAAAGGGTTGACACAAAAGCAATTATCCAGATTTTCCGGGGTTAGCAAAAGCATGATTAGCGCCATTGAATGTGAGGAAAGAAATCCGTCTGTTCCAGTACTATATTCTCTGTCTGTGGTATTAAAAGTGGATATTTCAGAACTGATCAGTATTAGGAGAGGCTTATAAAATCTTTTCATTCATTGCATGTCCTATTTTAAAAATTTTGGAGGATTATTTATGAGTTCAAATGTAAAAATTACTTATGTAAACAAATCAATGAACAAAGATTTACCTAAGATCTTCTTATTTCTAAAAAATGAGATTCCTACCTTTGACGCTCTAAAAGACGGTGTAGTATGGAAAGTGATTGAAGATGTGGGACGTGAATCAACTTGCGAATTTACTTTCCCGCTAGAGACAGAAGTAGGCGCCACGTGGTCAAAAGGTACCTGCAAAACAAAAAGGCTTTTATACAGCACCGGAAGGAAATATACCGTTATAAAAAATGAGGCAGGTATCACAATTATACCTGACGGGAGCGCAGGAAATACCAGATTCATAGATGTTTGCAATGATGTGCATGTGGAAAACGGTATAAGCGTAGATCTTTATAAGGACGGTAAAATAATGATTACCAAGAAAGTTGTTGCGTATGGTCAGAAAGCCACGTTTATACTGCATCCTAAACTTTACTGGGGAGTGGCTTCTGAGATACAGGAAGGAAAGGAGCTGAGTTCGGCTGTACTTGATTCAGATCACTTCTTTGAAGAAAATCTTGAAGGCGCATCAAATGTGACCGTTGCGCTTTATGGAAACGCAACGGATGGCTACCAGTTCAAAATTGAAAACCAGGAATAAAAATTAAGTCAAACCATGAATGCGCATGTTCTTTTTCTATAACAAACCTAGTGCTTTTTAACAAAACAGATTTCTAACTTTTTATAAAATGTTAAAAAATGCATAACCTTGAAAACTCGCTGATAATAAAATTTTATAGAATAAATTTTGTGAAATGGCGCTAGCCTGTGATGTTTTGCAAAGCCTATGATATGGTATCGATTGACCCTGTGGAGGTACGAAGTGGTTAAGAATATCCGTATGATATACATTTTAATAATAGCCATTAATTTACTTTATTATTTTACCTTGGTTCCTGGCGTGTCAGATATGGATAATGTTAATAATCAAGGAGTGGTGATGCCTGATGAACAGGATGTTTTTGACATTGAAAGGATAAACTTGGCAGAGGGATCAATAAACAGGAGTTTAAAAAAGCCTGTTATTAACTCCAGCTCAAATGAATCGAATAATACAAAAACTACGTTGGGGAAGATGTATATAAGAGGTAATGGCGCAAATTCGTCCTTAGCAAATAATCTTCCACAGGAGCTAAGGTGGGAAGACTTTAAAATAGAAAAAATGAAGAGCTTTCTTAACAGCGTGCATTCAATACTTGCTGAAGATGAGTATCTGATACCACTAGTAGATACCTGTAGAAGGAAGAATTTAAATGCAATTTTGTTAGTTGCTATCACTGGACAGGAGCAATCCTTTGTACCTCGCAGCAAAAGCAATGCAAAAATAGTGGCAAACAACCCGTTCAATGTTTATCATTCATGGATGGAATACAATACTGATATTAAAGATAGTACATCAATAGCATGCAATACGATCCTTAATCTATCCCAAAATCGTCCTCAAAACGTAGATCCAATTCAATGGATAAACCGAAAATATGCAAGGGATCAGAACTGGTGGAAAGGTGTAAACAAGTTTTTTAAAAAAATAAGAAGTTATGTCCATGTATAGGAAATTATAGTTTCGTTAATAGCGCGCAGTTATGTGTGCCATTAATGATTTACTTGATGACAGTAAAGTACAGAATAAACCGGATGTAAGCTTACCTGATCTTGAGGTAGATAAAAAGATACAAAAACGTCCATCGACTGTGTAAAAAAACTTTTAGATAATCAACAAAATGGAGAAATAGCCATCGTTTTCGGCTCTCCATCAACAAGGGACTGTTGCGCTAATGTGTAGCAGCCCTTTTACATGTAAAAAAACATTTGCCAGACTATTCAAAGTCCGGCAAACGGTGTGAAATATTTTTATGCCAATAAAAAATCTATTTATTGATGGGACAAAGCTTGAAGCTGCATCAAATAGATATACTATTGTTTGGTAGGGTTTTCATCGTCTTTATCCAGGTTTAATGTTCCAAAGATGGTTAAATCATTAAGAAGCATGATAATGCCGGATATGCATAAAAACAGACCGTATATAAAGCCAACTGTTTGAAAATTTCTTAGTATGCTAAACCACTTTACTTCATCCTGTGGAATCCATAGAATAGGAGCACTGACTGATAATTGAAAGATATAAGATAGTATCATGAACTTTACGAACGCTACGGGGAGCTTTTTCACTGTTATTCCGTATATAATAGTTGCAACCACAATTACACTGGAGGTTGCGCTTATAAGGTTTCCAACACGCTTATCAATAAAATCGAAACGGCTTTCTTCATATTCCGTACTTCCAAATGAGTTGCCGTGTAGGGCAAACAGCATATTTAAAAGAAGGTATGCTATGCATATGATGAACGGAAGAAGAAGCATACGGTTATTTTTCATCAGTTTATACCCATTTGCAAATAACCAGGCGAAAAACCAGCCTGCAAGACCTATTAAATAAACAATAAATGATAACATTGTGAATCTCCTCAATAAAATGCAAATATCGTGATGACAAGCAGCATGGTTAATACTATCGGCCAAAAGAGGTACTTGGGTATCAGATTGTTTTTGTATTCAATAAACCATATTCCCTTGCTTATAGCAAATAAATAGCCATCTACCACAACCATAAGAATTGCAATGTATAAAATCATATAGAAATACTCTATGTACATGATCTGTTGTACTTTAAAGTTTCCACGCAGATCAATATGCGCTAATATAACAGAGAATAGAAGACCTGCACACGCGGCAAGGAGGCAGGAGAAATCAAAATTGCCAAGCTTTACTTTTCCATTTTCGTCTTTGTTTACTGTTATGAGGATGGCGAAAAGTA
>JAUZPS010000263.1 GCA_030705945.1 Bacillota bacterium | reverse complement strand
GTATGTTCATGAGTTAAGAAATGATTGAAATATTACTTTCGCTTTTGAGCGTATGTTCACGAGTTAAGTGAACATGAAAGCGAAAACTTAGCGAAAGTTTATTTCAACATTACTAAATAAATTACGATAAAAATCTTACATTACGGCGAGCATGCAACCAACGATTCAAGGATGCATGTGAAGACGGAATGTAATAGATTTTTCGTAATTTTATATACATAAGTTAGTTTTAAACCCTTTTAAAAAGTTTGTTTTTGTAAAAATAAAAAAATAAATAATAATTACTTCTTTAAATGGAAAACTGAACGTTATGCTGAATAAATATGAAAAAGACAGAGAAAGCATAACAGCTATAATAACAGGCATGATAAAAACTATAAGCAATTGTCTTTTTTCAAGATTTACAATTTGTATAATTTTCAAAAAGCTAATTGTAAATAAAAAAGAAACCATGCACAATGTAAAGCTAATTAGTTTCAGTTTTGAAACATTACTATAAAAAGTTTCAAGGCGTGTAGGTATATAGCCTGCTGAAAGATTAGAGTCGCTTATATGCATTCTCAATCTCTCAAAATAAAAGTTAAAATCCAGAATGTTGTCGAGGGGAATATAATCTGTTGGTATATTCACTTTAAACTTAATCAGATTTACTATTACTAAAATGAATGATATTGAACCAAACACAATTAAAACAGACTTAAGTAAAATACCTTTTTCATTGTTTATCATTTCTTTCAAATACACTTTTTCAAGGCTTCTTTTTGTATATGCATATACGGACTTGAAATAGCTTGCAAGTCTAATCCCAACAATAATAATCCATATTCCTATAATGAAAATAAATAAATTATTTAACAGATCAACAATATCTTGATTGCTGTAATAGTCATTAATTTTATATAGGTTATTATCGATACCAAACATATTTCTGATATAATTATCCCGAAATGCTGTATTTTCTAGTTCTTCAGAACTAAAGAATACAGTCTTGACCGGCAGGTCTTTAAATGCGGAGTAACTTTTAAACGGTATGTAAATTCTGTCAACTCCATCAGAACTTAAAAAAGATATTATGGACTTATTATTACGATAAATCCCTGTAATTTTATACTTTTCATTAAAAAGTTCAATCTTATTACCAATGATGTCATATGAGCCATATAATTTTTCTGCAAGATCCTCGCTGATCAAAGCAGCATTAAATCCATTTTCACTTGTGGATTCATTAAAAAAAGAACCTTTTACAATATTAATATCAGAAAACAAACTGAATGAATTATCTGTTAAGCAGGCATTTACAGGGAAAGATCTGTTGTTGGCTTCAACAAAAGTGTCAAGCTCACTTATGTAAGACATTTCATATCCTGTAATTTTCCTCTTTATATTTTCCAGATTCCTAAGGCATATGTAGTTTTCATTTAATGCCTTTTTATTTGTAAGATTGATTTCCATTCTTTTAATAAAACCGTTTTTATTTGAACAGTCAGTCCTTGATATACATGATAAAACAGTTGTAAAAAAGAAAAAAAGTGTGATACTGATAAATAAATTCGATACGACATACTTTTTAATCCTTTGAATTTCCAAAATGTATCACCTCAATTTTACTTTCGCATTATCCACAAGCGCCTTGGATGCAAATGATACTATATTGTCGTTTTCAGCTATATTACCTGATATGGCAGTGCTTGAATCATTTGAATCCAGTATCTTCACATTTACACTTTTTACAAATTGTTCTTCTCCCATGACTCCGTCCTTCTCTTTTAAAACAAATATCATGTTTTTGTCTCCTGCATTAAATATGCAGCTATTAGGAACAACCATGGGGTATTCCTTGCTCTTTAACGCTATATTGAGATCTACCTGACCAGTCTTTGTTTTTATATTCTTATCGTTTATGAAAGACGTAAACAAGTATAAGCCTTCATTTACCACATAATTCTTCTTGTCTATATTCGACTCAAATGATTCTTCCTTATCATTTGTAATGGTTAAATCAACAGTATCGCCTTCTTTTAAAATTTGCGCCTTCGCGGAATTCAATTTCCATTCCAATTTATATTTGGAATCTTTAGATACAACCTCAAACAATGGCTGTCCACTATTGCAAGTTGAGCCTTTTTCGATCAACGCCTGATTTATAACACCATCAAATTCAGATTTTATTTCACCATTATCATTACAATTCTTTTTAAAGTCGTCTAATTCATAAATCTTAAGCTGCAATTCTGACATTTTCTCAGAAAGTGTTCTTTCGTAATCTTCCTGGTTCCTTTTCTCATTTTCCTCACTTTCTTTTTCATCTGATATCTTTTTCTTGATTGTCTCAAGTTCCTCCAGGCAGGTTTCAACCCTTTTGTAGCTGTCAAGACCATTTTCATACAACAACTTTGCCTCATCATAACTTTTTTGGGCTTCTTCCAAGTCCTTTACAAGCCATTGGTTTTTATTATTTTTCTCAGTTTCAACATTGGATTTAAACTGGTTTTTGAAGTTTTCAATTTCATCTTGAGCTTTTTTAACTTCAAATTCCATACTTTTGACTTTCAGAAGCATATCATCTGTATCGGTTAAAGCAAGTATAATACCTTTTGTCACTTTATCTCCTTCCTTAACCTTTACCTCCTTTATCTTCATATCTCTCCATGCATTAATCTTCTTAATATCCACGGGTTTAATCTCTCCAGTTGTATCTATTTCCTTCTCCAGACTCTGATTTGAAAATGTTGTATATTCAACTTCCGGCAGAAGAATATCATTGATAGTTTTTGAAAAGAATGTCAGCAAAATCATAATTGCAATAAATACTAGAATTACTCTTTTCAATATTTTTCTTTTATCTGTATTTTGTTCTGTTTCCATGGTATTCCTCCATTAGTGATGGCTAAGGCTGACCTTAGGTATGTTAAAAAATAACTTCCGCTAAAATTTTCGCTTTCATGTTCACTTAACTCGTGAACATACGCTCAAAAGCGGAAGTAATTTTTTAATCATTCATTATTTCATTCCAGAAAGCTTAATTCCTTCCACCAGATATTTTTCTCCATAAAGGAAAATAAGCACGGCAGGAATCATATATATCAAGCCACATGCAAACGCGATACCCAATTCATTTCCATTAATGGCAGATAGGAATATTGAAAGGGGATACATGGCTTGATCCTTCAAAAAAATTAAAGGTTGCTCAACCATATTCCAATTATCAATGAACACCAATATGGCGAGTGAGGCTAATGCGCCTTTGCATTGAGGTAAAATTATATTTAAAAAAATCCTCATACTTGAAGCGCCATCGACTTTGGCAGCCTCACAGAGTTCATCAGGTATACTTATCATAAACTGCCTTAAAAGAAAAACACCAAATGTTGAAAAAGTTCCTGGAAGTATAACTGAAAGATAACCTCCCAATAGATTAAGTTTTTTAAGTATAATGTAATTGGGAACAAGAGAAACCTGAAAGGGCATCATCATAACTATTATAAACATAAAAAATATAACGTTCCTCAAAGGAAACTTGAATTTACTGAATGCAAAGGCTGCAAGCGTAGATACAATCAATTGTCCCAATAAAATTGGGAGGGTAAGTAAGCACGAGTTCCAGAACATTTGCAAAAATTTAGGACTTCGCAACAGGGCTTTGTAATATTGCATAAAGCTTACCGGGTCAGGTATCAGTTTGAAACTCATATATTCAGGTTCAGCCTTTTTAGAGTCATTAACCGTCATCAAAGCGCCATAATTTTTCTGAATTTCTTTTTCGCCCATAAATGAATTCGCAAACATATAAATCACGGGAAATAGCAGCGAAATCGAAACAAATACCATAATGAAATAGTATAAAACTCTTTTCGTTATTCTATTTATTGTTATCCAAATTTTAACTATTATTTGAATGTTGATTTTTTTTCTTTTTAATTGCACCTTTATCCAAACTCCTTCCGTTGTTTGCCTCAAATTTAAACAAGGCAAGTACCAGCAGTAAGATAAACAATGCCATTAATGCTGCCGCTGTGGTTAATCGCTGGTATGATAAATTGTAAAAGTTATTATTCATAAAATGCTGGAGCATGTACATATCTTTATAGGGATATTTTCCAGCCAAAAGATATGCCTCACGAAACACCTTGAAGGAATTAATTATGGAAATAATGAAAACAAAGAAACCCGTTGGCGCTAAAAGTGGTATTGTAATTGCCTTTAAGCATGCAAACTTCCCGGCGCCATCAATATATGCAGCTTCATAAAAATCCTTTGGTATACTGTTAAGACCTGCTAAAAACAAAATTACATTATAGCCGCAATTTTTCCATATATAAACGATTACCAGTATCCAAAAGGACCACCTGCTCCTCATCCATTCAACCGGAGTAATATGAAAAAAAACAAGCAATTTATTCAGCGCTCCATATTGATCGAACATGATATTCCAAACCAGTATTACAGATGCAACAGGTATTACAAGGGGCAGTATAAAAAAACTTCGAAAATATGTAATACCCTTGAGTTTTTTATTTAGCATAACCGCAAACAGTAAAGATATTGCCATAATTAGAGGGACACATACAATATTGAATTCAAAAGTATTTTTGACTGCCAATAAGAAAGAACTGCTATGTAATAGACTATTAAAGTTTTTCAGTCCAACAAACTTTAAAGTACCTATCCCTTCAGTAAAGCAGTAGAAAATGCTTATTATAAATGGTACAAGGAAAAACACCGTAAACCCGGCAATTATAGGCGATGCAAAGGCATAGCCTGTTAAAGCTTCCTTTGTTTTAATTTTCATAGCCCCATGCCTCTTTTCAAAATGCCCTTATTCATTCAAATAAAGATCAACTTTATTGTCAATTTCCTTTGCAGTCTGTTCTGCTGATTTTTTACCATTTATAAAGTCGGGAATTGTTTCCTTAACTATGTTAAAAATCTCATTATCTTCTATTTTACATTCATTAACCGTTGAAATTAAATTATCTACCTGAGTCTTTAATCTTTTTGTAAATGGAACACTTTTTATTTCAAGTGGCCCGGAATCACTATCAATTGTTCCGCTACCTTCTCCAAATTCCTCACTCATACAAAATTCTGCATCCTCTTTATAAGCAGATTTATTTATTGGCAGTCCCGCTAATACATTTATATTTTTAAACGTAATCTGGGATTCTTTTGACATGAGAGTTTTTATAAAGTTATAAGCTGTATCTTTATTCTTGCTTTGTGAATTTATTCCGATCAATTGATCCGAATAGGAAGTTTTTGAAGTGTTATTTCCATTCAACACTGGAAGGGTACAAACTTCCATTTCTTCTCCAATGCTTTTATATAATGAATAATCACCAGAAAGAGCATATGGAGCAGGAGAAATCTTTGTATCTAATTTCAAAATATAAACATCATCTTTTAATTGTTTGTCTAAAGGAATATTCTCCGCTACTTCCTCAGGGCATATTGATGGATAAATTTCTTTGTATATTTTAAGAATTTCAATGAAATCTTTTGTGTTAAATAGTGATTTTCTATTTTTATAGTCAACAAATGAAAGACCACTGCTCTTCATAAGACTCGAAATATCAAAATCATCACTGAAAAAGTACTTTTTCTTATCTTTGTTTTTTTCTTGGTATTTTCTTACCAAATCCAAAAGATCATTATAGTTCCATTTTGAAAAGTCAATTTTTAAATTATTTCTCGCAAGCGCCTCTTTAGATGTTGTGAAAACAACGAGATTATAGGCAAGAGGAATCATAAACCTTTTACCATCCTGCTCAAAAGAATTTAGTACTTTTTCGTTATAATCAGATAATTTAAATTCTTTATCTTTTTTTATAAATTCATTCAGATCATATAAAGCGCCACTGGAAGCGAACTTATTTATTGAATCAAACCATTTTGATCTGATAATAACTACATCCGGACCCTCGCCGGATAAGATATCAGTTATTAACCTGGTCTTATATTCTTCTTCATCTCTAAAGCAAGTGTCTTCCACATTAACATCCTTATATTTTTCCCTGAAATTATTTAGCGCTGTAGCAGTTGTTATGTCATAATCCATGTAATATATTTTTAAATTATTTTTTGATTTAGTTTCTTCAATTTTGTTTTTATTTGTATTACATGCGGTAACGTTAAGCATTAATGATGTTATTAGAACCAGAAACAGCAGCTTTCTTAATTTCATATAGTTCCCTCCTGATTATGTTCGCTACACTCTTTAATGTTTATAATATAACATGTAAAAAGTCATATGATTAGTGTCTCAAGTCACGTAAAAAGTCATATAATTATACTGTTGCTTTAGCATGAGTAAATCATTTAAAAATATGGTGCTCATTTTGCTTTAGCCGATTATCGTTGAACATTTTTGTAATGGGTTCATCGAACAAATCCTTCATCTCACTGTTTACTCTCGAAAAACCCAACCTCTGGCTTGCTGCTGAAGTTATATCGTCCATTCTCAAATTTGAAATGAAGGGAGTGAGAAGAATGATCAAAACATTAGGTTAACGATATATGTAAAGTTGTTCTCAGGTAGTTAAATTTTTGTTATATATTACAGAATATAGTTGACTACTGGTTATATTTTTATTATTATATTACTTGGAAGAAATAATTATTGTATATTTTATTTGGCTATGGATACTAATATTGTAACTGGTGCAATTATATGTATCAGACAAGGGAGTTTTAATACTGCAAATCCTGTTAATGTTAAAATATAAGATTTGCTGCAGTCTTTAAAGATCTAAAATATTTCATTATGTTTCCATAACTTAATTGATTGCTTTACATAAAGTATTTAATAGTCCACAAGATCAGATTGTTTGGGATGT
>JAUZPS010000262.1 GCA_030705945.1 Bacillota bacterium | reverse complement strand
TCAATAGAATTAACAACTGGCGCAATTGTATCCTTCAATGTGGTCACTTGAATTTCATCAGACTCCTTACCCCTATTGCCCAGGATATCATAGCAAGCAACCCTGAACCAGTATGTGGTTTCGGTAGCAAGTCCATTTACATTTAAACCCAAAATGGTCTGGCTGGTTCCTACCGAGTAATAGGTACCGTTAGCAGAGTCTTTTTTCTCTACCTGGAAGTATGAAAAATCGTTGTCAGGAATACTATTCCATTTTAAAGTTACAGAAGTAATTGAAGGCACTGCGCTTAAGCCTGTAACCCTTGATGGTCCTGAAGTATCTATATGGTATGTTATTACTGGAAGTCCATTGCTTTTATTTCCTGCCATGTCTTCCGCTATTGCCCGTACTTTTACATCTCCACTCAGTGATGCTGTATTCCACCTTATAACTGCATTGTCTTTTGTCTCAATTTTGGCTGCATCACTCCATTTGTTTCCTCCATCAATGGAGTACTGAAGTGTAATATTTTGGAGTTGTACATTGTCCTCTGCTCTTACGGTAATTGTAGCTATGCTGCCAAATGTAGCGCCTTCCAAAGGCTCAAATCCGCTGATAACAGGAGCCGTCATATCCTTATTTGGTTTTACTGCATCACTTGTTGTAGGACTGCTTTCATGTCCATACTTATCGACTGCTATGACCCTGTATGTATAATTACTGCCCAGATCAACCTTTGTATCGGTATAAGACAGTAAATTGGTCGTGTATACTATCTGGAAGTTCACACCATCAGTACTTCTTAAAAGTTTATATTTATCAAGTTCACTATCTGATACTTCAGTCCATGTAAGTTCTACTTTCATTTCTCCTGGCACTGCTGTCAAAGCAGCTGGCGCTTTCGGAGGAGTATTTCTTATACTCACATTTATCACATTTTCAAGACTTGCATTTCCTTCAGTATCATATGCCACAGCCTCTACCTCATAGAATCCGTCCTGAATATCTCTTGTCTCCCAATCATAGCTTGAATATATCAGGTTATTCCTTTGAGGTACCATCTCAATGGCAGTAATCTCTTTCCATTCTTCATTGATTCTTATAAGGTATTTCACCCTAGATACTCCAATATTATCCTTGACATCAGCTGTAAGCTTAATTATGCTTCCACTGCGTGACGCGTTGAAGTCTTTAATAATAGGTTTATCAGTATCCATTAAAGGTTTTGCATTTACAACATCTGACATTACGCCTTCATTTCCATAAATATCGACCGTTGAAACCTGGTACCCATATTCGGTATCCTTTAACACATCAATATCTTTTACAGTCAATATTTTTACATTATCAAAAATCATAACCGGTGAATCTGCGCCTTTTTTTCTATATACCCTGTAACATCCTACACTGGAATCCTTAGGAATACTCCATCCAAGACTAATTTCCATCTGTCCAATGGTTGCCGTAAGGTTATTTGGAGGAGAAGGAAGCTTTACCTCAGCTGTAAAATCAGCTTCCGATAGCGTAAGACTAGTTTGTCCCTTTAAAATAAATTTATGGCTGCCAGAAGTTACATTTTTCACAAACTTCCACTTTAATGTAGCATCTCCATTCTCATCTGCCCTGGAGCTTATGAGGTATGTACCGTCAATATACAGGTCAACAAGCTCAGCTGGCTTGAACCCTTTGCCTTCAAATGACAGCTCTGTTTCAGGCCCGCCTTTAAGAGGAGTCATGGTAAGTGTCGGCGAGTAATTTACAGTTGTGACCTGAATTGATTCCGATAAATCACTTTCATTGCTCAATTCGTCAATGGCTGAAATAGCGTAGAAATATGTTTCTCCTGCAATAGCATTGTTATCTATATATATAAGTGTATTTGAGTCTACATTATCGAGCCTTGTAAAGTTTTCATCACCTGTCTTCCTATAAATACGGTATCTGGAAATATCCTCAGAAGTAACTTTGTTCCAAGTAATTATATTTCTGCCTGCAGCAGCAATTGCGTTTATTACTTGCGGAACAAGTGGTGGCAAATAATCCAGTATTATATTGCTGGTTACGGGCTCTGATACATTGCCTTCCTTATCAACAGCGCTTACCTTAAACATATATTTCCCGCTTGTACTGTCATTGTTCCAAAGTGTTTGTCCCTTATATTCACCTGAATCCGAACCGTAAACCGCATCAGCCTCTGCAATTTTTGTCCATGTCGTTCCTGAATCAACTGAATACTCGAATACGAACTTGTTTATAACACCGTTATCTATTCCATTGGCTTTAAGCGCAATATATCTATTGGAGGTTTTTGTACCGTCTGTGGGCTGGAACAATTTAATCGTTGGAACTATTGTATCAACTATTGTTGTACCAGATATTTCAGCTTTAGGTCCTTCATTTCCCCAAATATCAACTGCGCTTACTGCAAAATATTCAGTAGTTCCACAGGGCAAGCTGTCCATTGTTGCTTTAACGCCATCCTTAACATCCTTCCAGAAGTTTAGCTTTAAGCTTTCACTACCATTGTACAGTTTAAAGTAGGAGAAACCTTCAGACTTAACAGGCTCCCAACTGACATCCAGACTATATACTCCCGGTGTAACAATAAGTCCATTTGGCATATCTGGGATTCCTGGGGCGGCTTTCAGCTCATTGCTGGCCTTGGACTCATTACCTGAAGTATCAACAGCTTTTATTGTATATGTATAGGCTTTATTCTGTACAAGGCCTGAATCGGTATAGATCAGTTTATCTGTTGAACCCACAAGGTTGCCTCCGTCACGGTAGATGTTGTAGCCTTTTACAGCTACATTATCCGTTGATTTTTCCCATGCAAAGGTTACCGATTGACCATCTTTTGATTTAAATGTCAAATTTCCAGGAATACTAGGGATTACAATGTCAACGACTGTTACCGCATATACCGATTCACTGACGCTTGAATAATTTGGAGCTGAATCAAATGCCCTGACATAGTATTCATAAGTTTTGTCAGGCTGTAGCTGCGAGTCATTGTAAAATGTGTCTGATGTAGCGCCTATAATCTCATTATCTCGGTAAACTTCATATCCTTTTACAGTGTAGTTGTCTTCAGACTTTTCCCATGATATTTTTGCTGATGTTTCAGTTATTTCGGAAATAACTGGTTTTCCTGGAATAGTAGGTTTTTCCACATCCTCTAGTGTTGTTTCAAACAACGGAATACTGGAATCGGAATAGTTGCCCATATCGTCAAACGCCTTAATCTGGTATGAGTATCTTGTTTTTGGGCTCAATCCGCTGTCTGTAAATGTTAACTTATCAGTAGTCCCTACAATTTTTCTGCTTCTATAAACTATATAACCTTTCACACCTACATTATCGGCTGATGCTTCCCATGAAATTGTAATAGTTCTATCGGTCTTGGAAATTGTTTTTAGTCCGGCAGGAACTGAAGGTGCTTCCGGGTCAGGCTTTGTGGTTGCTTTTACCTTGTTGCTGGATCCGGATTCATTATCACTTGTGTCATAAGCTTTAACTTCATAAATATAATTTGTATCAGGCTTTAGCCCATTGTCTATAAATAAGTTAGAGGATGTGTCTCCTACTTTTTCATTGTCACGGTATATGTAGTAGCCGGAAATCTTTTTATTGTCAGTCGACTTTTCCCATGAAAGCGCAACTGTGTAGTGGGATGTGTCTGTAACTATTAAGTTTGTTGGTACTGTAGGCGGTTCCTGATCTGCCATAATCTCTTCCACCTTGTTCCATACAGGCTTTGTATTGAATGTATAACCTTCATCAAGAGATTTTGTTATTCCCAATATATTAAAGCTCGAGCCACTTGGGTTTTGAAAGCTAACTGCCTGCTTTTCGTTACCGCTCAGGACAACTTTATGAGTTCCTGTCGCCCTAAAACTGTCAGCCCTATCCACATATCCTGACCAATAATCTCCTCCATAATAGGAACCAGGCTTTTGCGTGAAATTTCCCTTAACTTCCATCGTACCGGCATTAAGTAATCCGTAATGGCTAATATTGCTTTGTGTTATAAAACTGCCTTCAATTTTTACAAAGTCAGTTTCATTCACCATTTTTAATATTCCATCGCTGGCTTCGCCTGCTTCTGTCTGTATCCTGTAGTCGCCTTTAACTACCAAAAGTCCGCCGTTTACATTCAGTGTTCCCCCTGATTGTATCAGATTTCCATTGATACAGAGTTTTTGATTGTTCAAATCAATGGATCCGCTGTTTAAGTACAGGTTCCCGTTAATTGTCAGCTGGTGTCCATTCAGATTGATATCGCTGCCTGAAACGGTGAAGTTGTTATTTATGGTTACATCCTCACTAAGGGTCCAAGGCATGGAGCTTACTGTTGGTAACTCCGCTTTACATTTGTTAGTAATAAATGTCGCTGCATAAACTGCGCTTGTAAATTTAATACCTTCCTTTGAGTTGTTATTAAGCTCCAATACACAAAAGCCTGAACTGACAGGGTTCTGGAAATTTACTGTTTGTAAAACGCTTCCCGTAAGAACAACCTTATGAGTTCCTGAGGCTTTGAAGTTATCGGTTCTATCCACATTTCCTGTCCAATACCCTCCATAATAAGTACCGGCATTTTGTGTGAAATTGCCCTTTATCTCCATTTTCCCTGCAGTGAGTAGTCCGTTATGACTGTTATTGCTCTGCATTATGAAATTACCGAGCACTTTCACATAGTCAGCTTCATTTACCATTTTAAGTGTTCCGTCACTATTTCCACCTGCTTCAGTCTGCAATCTGTAGTCACCCTTAACTTCTAACTGTCCTCCGCCTATAATAAGTGTTCCACTTGTATGTATCAGGTTCCCGTTGATTGTAAGTTGATGTCCGTTAAGGTTGATATCACTGCCTGAAATTGTCAAGTTGCCATTAAAAGTAGTATCCTGACTAAGAGACCAGTTCATACTGCTTAATGCCGGTATATTTACAATACAATTATTAGTAATGATATCCCCTGCATAAATATTACTTATAGCTTTTATTCCATCATTAGATTCATTACCACATTCCAAAACATTAAAGCCTGAGCTTACAGGATTTTGGAAATATATTGTCTGGAGACTGCTTCCGCTAAGAATAACCTTATGGGTTCCGGTGGCCTTGAAGTTATCAACTCTATCCACATATCCTGACCAGTAACCACCATAGTATGTCCCATGCCTCTGCTCAAAATTACCCTTTATTTCCATTATACCTGCTGTAAGCAGTCCATTATGGGTGTTGTTGCTTTGCGTTAAGAAATTACCGTCTATTTCCACGTAATCGGCTTCATTTATCATTGTTAACGATCCGTCACTGTTTCCTTCTCCTGCTGCCTGTATTTTATAATCGCCCTTTACCTCCAGATGGCCTTTGTTAATGTTAAGTACTCCACCTGACTGTATGAGGTTACCTTTAACGCAAAGCTTTTGACCGTTTAGATCTATTGTACCGCCATTAAAGTACAGGTTACCTTCTACAGTCATCTGGTGTCCATTCAAATTGATAGTTCCGCTCGAGACTGTAAAATTATTTTTTACTGTTATATCATCGCTGAGGGACCATGACATCGTACTTATTGCAGCTATTTCTGCAACACAACCATTTGTAATAATGCTTCCTGCACAAAGCGCGCTTGTTGCCTTTATTCCTTCACTAGAGCTATTTTTAAATTCCAATATATTAAAGCATGAATCTGGAGTATTCTGAAAATAGATGGTCTGAAGTCCATTTCCGCTTAGTATAACTTTATGAGTCCCTGTGGGTTTGAAGTCATCGACTCTATCCACATATCCTGACCAGTAACCGCCATAATATGTTCCAGGCTTCTGTGTGAAATTCCCCATTAGCTCCATTGTACCAGCTGTAAGTAATTCATTATGACTGTTGTTGCTCTGCATTACAAAATTACCTTCTACTTTTACATAGTCGGAATCATTCACCATTCTAAGAATTCCATCGCTGTTTCCATTTGCCTCCGTCTGTATTCTATAGTCACCTTTAACTTCCAGAAAGCCTTTATTTATATTCATTGTCCCGCCTGTGTGTATAAGATTACCATATACACACAGCTTTTGGCTGTTTAGATCTATAGCTCCTCCGGCAAGGTACAGATTTCCTTTAACTGTAAGCTTGTGTCCGTTCAAGTTAATTCCACCGCTTGAAACAGTTAAATTGTTATTTAATATTACATCATCACTTAGGAACCATGTTGCAGCGCTTATGCCTGATATTTCCGCCATACAGTTATTTGTAATTGTACTCGCTACTGAAATATTACTTGTAGTCTTTATTCCTTCATTAGAGTTATTTTTGAACTCCAAAATATTGATTGGCGAGTTTCCGGGGTTTTGGAAATAGATTGTCTGCAGACTGTTCCCGCTTAGTAAAACTTTATGAGATCCTGATGCATAAAAGTTATCGGTTCTGTCTGCATATCCTGACCAATAACCAGCATAGTATGTACCAGGCTTCTGTGTAAAGTTACCTTTTATCTCTAAAGTTCCTGCTGTAAGAAGACCATTATGGCTGTTGTTGCTCTGCATAACAAAACTACCGTCTATTTTTACATAGTCAGACACATTCACCATTTCTAATATGCCGTCACTGTTTCCGCCCGCCTCAGTCTGAATCTTATAATCGCCTTTTACTTCCAGGCGGCCCCCGTTAATAAATATTGTTCCACCTGAATGTATCACGTCACTAGTTACTGTAATACTATGACCATTCAAATTTAATGTTCCGCTTGTTATGAACAATTTTCCGTATACCTTGTCTTCGTTAAGGGTCATATCCGAATTTATATATGTACCGCTCGTAACGGTGAAAGAGCTGCAGTAGTCTGAAAAATTATTTGAGTAATCGTATGCT
>JAUZPS010000261.1 GCA_030705945.1 Bacillota bacterium | reverse complement strand
GCTGTTTATATGGATTCATAGTCATAGGACTAATTGGCATCTGATCTGATTTCATTTGATTTGAAGACATTTGGCTCATTGGTGCCTGATACATCGGCATCTGGTTCATTGGCATCTGGTTCATCGGCATCTCGTTCATCGGCATCTGATTCATTGGCATCTGGCCCATTGGCATCTGATTCATCGGCATCTGGCTCATTGGCATCTGGCCCATCGGCATCTGGTTCATCTTCATCTGGTTCATCGGCATCTGGCCCATTGGCATCTGATTCATTGGCATCTGGCTCATTGGCATCTGGCCCATTGGCATCTGGTTCATTAGCATCGGATTCATCGGCATCTGGCTCATTAGCATCGGATTCATCGGATACATTCCCATACCCATTAATTGGTCATTCATAAAACAACAACTGTTCAGCATTGGGCATTGCATATTCATCAATAAAGGACAGCACATCATAGGCATATATAGTTCGGGTGAAACCATTTCAGGCATTTGCTGTTCATTCATGCATTTTGAGCAATCAGGCATATTCATTCCCAACACATTCTCCATGCTGCTTTCTTTATTTTCCTTCATATCTTTACTCATTTAATTTCCTCCAGAACACACATAAATATCTTTCATTACCATTATATGAGATTTATATAAATCGGTGATGAATTATTATGTAAAGTTATTCTGGTTTTCAAAATACAAATAAAATCAAAAAATTACCCCAATCGTTGGTATGAGATAATTTTTTGCTGCATTTTAATAAATAATAATCTATAAAAACTCAACAACTTCGGATATTATCCATTGATTTTCATTTAAGCCCATCTTAAAATACCTTTTATTCAGGCCATCCATATAATATCCTTTTGCATTACCATCTATATTTTTAACGTCAATTTCTGTTTCAAAAATTATGTTGCCTTTCTCAGAATAAGGCAACTCTCCTGTATAAAGCTTAATTGACTTCAATTTAAATGATTGAAAAACATTTTTGAAGCTTACTATAAAGTCATTTAATTTTTTTGCGTCCTCTTGGGTCAAAAGTTTTGGATTCTGAAGCCTGAATGCTTCTTCAATTTGTCCTTTATCTATGGAGTCTATCCATTTTTTTATAATATCTTCCTGTACTTTCATATTGCTTTGTTCTAAAAGCTTTTTAATTATATTATTTTTATCATCGATAGTAGAAACCGCAGTTTCTTTGTCCGTTTCAAGCTTAGTATTGCTTTGTTTTAAAGACTCTATTTGTCTATTTAAATCATCCATCTCTGTGTTTTTCTGTAAGATTTGAGACGAAAAATTGTCATAATCAACCTTACGAGCATTTTTGTCTATAGATTGATCCTCTTTTAAAGCTGCTACCTGTTCCTTAAAGCTATCAACTTGCTGCCCCCTAACCCATAGAAAATAATTGAACAGAATAAATATTGTAAGGATTAATGTACTGACTAAAATTAATACAAACTTTCTCATAGCCTTTCTCCTCCTGTTCAAAAACAAGTGACAAATCAAGCAATTCCGAATAAATCCTTTGCATTATTTAATGTTGTTAAAGCTACATCCTCAAAGCTTAAACCTTTTATTTCCGCAATTTTTTCCGCAACCAGCCTTACATGCCTCGAATCGTTTCGTTTGCCTCTGAATGGCTCAGGAGTAAGGTATGGACTGTCTGTTTCAATAAGTATTCTGTCAATAGGCGCGTATTGTAAAACTTCAATTGCCTTTCTAGCGTTTTTAAAAGTGACCGCTCCTGCAAAAGAAAGATAAAAGCCTAAATCAAGGAGTTCTTTTGCCATCTGGACACTTCCTGAAAAACAATGGATAACACCGCCTACCTTCTCAGCATGACTACTTTTTATCAAATTCATAATATCTTCATGAGCATCCCTGTCATGGACTATAATCGGTTTATTAACATCCTTGGCAAACTCTATCTGTCTTAAAAACCAATGTTTCTGAACATCCCTCGGGCTGTTGTCATAATAATAATCCAACCCGATTTCGCCGACTGCCACTACTTTGGGCTTCTTTACAAGCTCGGACATTTTTATTATCGCGTCCTCATCCATAGCTCCTACACAGTGTGGATGAACTCCTACCGCAGTATATATAAAATCATATTTCTCAGTAAGACCTACGCCAAACAAAGAAGTATCAATATCCGTTGCTGCATTGAGTATATAGGAAACTCCACTCTCGCGCGCATTTTTTATCGTATCGTCTCTGTCTTCATTAAATTTTTCATCGTCATAATGAGCATGTGAATCAAATAACATAACTAATACCTCACCTAACTCTGGCTCCGCTCCCGATATTTTTGTCGATAGTAGCAAGAACCAATTCTTTATCATCGGACGCTGCAAGAATCATACCTTGGGACTCAATTCCCCTCAGCTTTACCGGCTTTAGGTTTGCAACCAGCACAACATATTTTCCGACCATTTCTTCCGGCGCATAATGCTTTGCTATGCCTGATACAACCTGTCTTACTTCATCTCCTAACTCAAGTTTGAGTTTTAGCAGTTTGTCCGCCCCTTCGACTTTTTCAGCTTGTAGCACCTTAGCGACTCTCAGGTCAATCTTTGCAAAATCGTCAATAGTTATTAAACCGTCGTCAACCGCTACATCCGCTTTGTTTTGAGCTGAAGAAGACTTTTTAGTTTCTGCGTTTTTAGTATTAGTAATTGTATTACTAGCATTTGCCTTATTTTCCGCCTCACTGCTTTCACTTTTAGCGCCTGACTTCGCAACGGCAATTTGCTCCAGTTCTTCAAGCTCTTTTTTAAGATCTATTCTTGGGAAAATAACATCTCCCTTATTAACTTTTGCGCCTGATGGATATTTTCCCCATGACTTAGAACTATCCCATGTCAATGTATCTTTATTATCAATAATTCCTAACTGAGCCCATATTTTATGAGGAGTCTCAGGCATAAACGGCTGAATAAGAACTGAAATTATTCTTATACTTTCAGCCAGGTTATACATAACAGCAGCAAGTCTTTGGCTGTTAGCTTCATCTTTAGCTAAAACCCAGGGCATTGTCTCATCTATATACTTGTTTACTCTGGATACCGCCTTCCAGATTTCTGTCAATGCTGTGCTGTATTGAAGTTTGTCTAATAGGTCCTCAACCTTTTGAGGAGTATCCATGACAACCGACTTAAGATCAGCGTCAAAATCTCCCTCTTTAAGTTCAGAGGGCATTACTCCCCCAAAATATTTATCTATCATTGCCACAGTTCTGCTTACAAGATTACCAAGGTCATTTGCCAGATCTGAATTAATTCTGTTAATCAGAGCTTCATTTGAGAAAACACCATCTGAACCAAAAGGAACTTCCCTTAATAAGAAATATCTGATAGCGTCAAGCCCATACTTTTCTATTAGTACCATAGGATCAACAACATTTCCCTTTGATTTGGACATTTTACCGCCCTCCAGAAGTAACCAGCCATGGCCGAAAATCTGCTTCGGAAGCGGTTCTCCTAGAGCCATAAGCATAGCAGGCCAAATGATTGTGTGAAAACGGACTATCTCCTTACCGACAAGGTGAACATCTGCAGGCCAGTAATTTTTATAGTCTGCGTCATTTTCAGTCATGTATCCCAAGGCTGTTATATAATTTGAAAGCGCGTCAATCCACACATATACAACGTGTTTGTCATCAAAACTGACCGGCACTCCCCATTTGAATGTTGTCCTTGATACAGCCAGATCTTCAAGCCCAGGTCTTAGGAAATTGTTCAGCATCTCATTCTGTCTTGATACAGGCTGAATGAAATCCGGATTTTCTTCAATATGCTTTATAAGCCTATCCTGATATTTTGACAGCTTGAAAAAGTAACTTTCTTCCTTTGTTAACTCTACTTCCCTTCCGCAGTCAGGACATTTCCCATCAACGAGCTGCGTCTTTGTCCAGAAGGACTCGCAAGGCGTACAATACAAGCCTTCATATTCGCTTTTATAAATATCTCCCTGGTCATATAATTTTTTAAATATCTTCTGAACAACTTCTTCATGATACTTGTCAGTTGTTCTTATAAACTTGTCGTTGGTAATCTTCATTGCTTTCCATAGTTCTTTAATCCCGCTTACTATTTCGTCAACATATTGTTTTGGGGTAACACCTTTTTCCTCTGCTTTTCTCTGTATCTTCTGACCATGTTCGTCAGTTCCTGTAAGAAACATTACGTCATAGCCCCTAAGCCTCTTATATCTTGATATTGTATCAGCTGCAACAGTAGTATAGGAATGGCCTATATGTAGCTTATCGCTCGGATAATATATGGGAGTTGTAATATAAAACTTTTTATTAGACATGAAACTTCCTCCTGTATGTAAAATTATTTCCATATGCCGATTGGAAATATAATAATATTGTTTCCAGCAGTCAATAATAATACTATACATATTTAGCAGGATTTTTTCAAGCTACAATTGGCTATATATTAGTTTCGTTTGAAAGGGATTATAAAATTATGAATACAAAATACAAAAAAGGAACCCCCTTGATTGCAAAGTTTGTCTATAGAGTTTTTCCTGAAGTGAATAAAGAAATTTCAAAAATAACTGAGAAATGTATATCATCAAAGGACAAAACCCTTACAAAGCTTGCTCTTAGCAGTTTGGAAAACAAGAAATTTCATGCTCAGGGGGGCTCCATCTATGCCCTTTACCCTAAAGCTCCTGTTTACGATACCGTAAAATTTATTGTAAGTTTGCAAACCATCAGCGATTATCTTGATAATCTTTGCGACAGCGCCGGAATCTACGATGAAACAGCCTTTCGGCAACTTCACCTTGCTATGCTTGACGCCGTCTCTCCTGACAGCGCGCTTAACGACTATTATAAATTTTATCCCTTTAAAGAAGACAACGGTTATTTGAATTCTCTGGTTTTGCAATGTAAACGACGAATCAGAAAACTCCCGTCCTATAGCCTGATAAAAGACTACATAATCGAGTATGTTAAACTTTATTCAGATCTTCAGTCTTTAAAGCATCTAAAAAGGGATGATAGAGAGAAAAGGCTGGTTGACTGGTCACAAAAATACCTTCAGGGTTATAATGGTATTTCATGGTGGGAGTTTGCAGCCGCAGCAGGATCAACGCTAGGAATATTCATACTTTTCGCCTCAGCTTGGGATCCAGACTTGACAGAAGTGGATGTACATAACATTGATCTTGCCTATTTCCCGTGGATATGTGGTTTACATATACTTTTAGACTATTACATTGATTATATGGAGGATATAAGGACCGATGAATTAAATTTCACGGGTTATTATAATAATCTCAAAGAATGCGAGGAACGACTGACTTTTTTTATCAATCAGTCCTATACAAATAGCGCAAACCTCAGATATCCAGAGTTTCACTTAACTGTAATAAAAGGACTTTTAGCCATGTATCTTTCTGATCCGAAAGCAGATATAGGATTAAATAAATTGACAAGCAGATCGATTCTTACAAAAACAGGTGGTAGAAAAACTGTTTTTTATCATAATTTATGTAAACTCTTAAGACTTACAGGAGCGTTGTAGGATCAAATTTAGCTTTTCAAAATATCAAAAAGCAAGGTTCATCGAAACAACAATTACCTACTAAAATCACTGTGCTACAAGATTCATTGTTGAGCTAAGAATAAAGTAGAACATATAGATTAAAACCCTAGGTATATATTTTGTAAAATCAAAATTCAAATGCAGAATGCTCATTTTAAATATATAACAAGCAATTTTACTCATTCCTTAGTTAATTCTGGTATAAACCATATCTGCCAATCTATATAAGAATTCTTTATGATATGATTCAGGAAGCGCGTCAAGGTTTCTTTTCGCTTTTTCCAGATGAGTTTTGACTGTATCATAACATTTTTCCATAATACCTGTTTTAGTAAGCAAAGAACAAACCTTTAAGATTGTTTCCTCATCAAATACTTTATTTTCAATTACACTTTTAATAAAGCTTTGATGAGCTCTATTTTTCAAAAGATATATTACAGGCATTGATATAATACCCTGCTTTAAATCTTCACTCTTGGGCTTACCCATAATTTCACTTGAACCGCACAAGTCAAGTATATCGTCTGTTATTTGGAACGCCAACCCCAGGTTTAGACCATATTCACCAATCAATTCAACCTCTTTCTCAGACGCTCCAACTGCAGAAGCGCCGGCCTGACAGCAGCATTTTAGAAAGATTGCTGTTTTGCAGGATATCTTTTCATAGTACTTTTCAATACTGCACTCACAGTTAAATTTGTCTTCCGCCTGTATAATTTCTCCATGACACATGCTTTCTATAGCCTCAACCATGAATCCCATGCTTTTTAATAAACCCTGTGAAGCCAATATGCCAAAAGCCTTAGCAAATAAGTAATCTCCGCCTAAAACAGCAAAATTATTACCCCATACACTATTTATTGAAGGCTTATTTCTTCTCATAATTGACACATCAACAATATCATCATGAACTAAGGAAGCCATATGAATCAATTCTGAAGAAACCGCAGTAGGTATCAATTTCTGCAGATTTTGCTCAAAAATCAGACCGCTGAAAACAACCAACAGCGGTCTGATCCTTTTGCCGCCAGCCTTTAGTATATGATTGCACATCTCCCTGATTGTACCCCTACTGTCTGAGATGGCATCTAAAAGCTCCATTTCAATTACTTTCAACTGCGGAATGCTTGTAAAGTCCAGTTTATTGTAATTCTCTTCAATCTTTAGCTGTTGTTTTGTTATTTCCAATGTAATGACTCCTTTTGGATTATTGTTAATGAAATTTTAGTTATATATTATAACTAATTGTACGTAATTATTTTGTCCACATATCATGGATTCATGCAATTTAAT
>JAUZPS010000260.1 GCA_030705945.1 Bacillota bacterium | reverse complement strand
ATTGCTGAAGCCTTTGCTTCAAATGTAGGCGGCACCGCAACTTTGATAGGCGACCCACCCAATATTATGATCGGAAGCTTTGCTGGACTTGATTTTATGGATTTTATAAAAAATGACTACGTTATAATCTTAATTATTTTATTTATTACGACATATCTTTTTGTATTGATTTATAAGAGAAAGCTTCACACAACTGATGAAGCGAAATCAAAGGTTATGAGTATGAATGAATATGATGCAGTTAGCGACCATAAACTTTTGAAAAAGAGCATTATTATAATTACATTGACCATGTTGGGGTTTTTGCTTCACGGCGCTTTAGGATTTGAATCCGCAACAATTGCCATAGCAGGAGCTGTCGCGCTTTTATTATCATCGGGAATTCGTCCTGAGAAGATATTTCGGGAAGTAGAGTGGAAAACAATTTTCTTCTTTGTAGGCTTGTTTATTATAGTTGGTGGAGTCAAAGAAGCAGGCATAATAAAAATGATGTCTGAGGAAGTTATTAATATAACTCACGGCAATTTAGCCTTGACTGCTCTTACAATTTTGTGGGTTTCAGCAATTGCCTCAGCTTTTATAGACAATATACCATTTGTGGCAACTATGATGCCAATGATAAAGGATCTTGGAGCAATGTCAGGAATGAATCTAAATCCTCTTTGGTGGGCTCTTTCATTAGGCGCGTGCCTTGGCGGAAACGGAACTATAATTGGAGCAAGCGCAAATGTTGTCGCTTGCAGCATTGCAGAAGAACATGGGCACAAAATAACCTTTAGAAATTATCTCAAGGTTGCATTTCCTATAATGCTTGTCTCTGTAATAATCAGTACAGTTTATCTTGTGATATTTTATTTGATATAGATAACCAAATGTAAAATTAGTTTTATATCAGTTGAGCTTAAAAGCTGAAAAAGGGATTTACAAAGCGAACTGATATAAAACTTTTTATTTGGTTATCTATGATTCTCTATAAATTTAAGTTCTGCTTGGTCTAGCAACCCTTGGTTTTCTCTTCTTCTGGGATTTTTCTATATTTATTCTTTTACCCTTAAGCCTGTAGTTTTTCATCGAATCAAGGACTTCTGAGGCATACTCTCTTGGAACTTCGACAAAAGTGTAATTATCAAAAATTTCGATAGCGCCAATGAGTTTACCTGGCAAGCTTGTTGAGGACGCAATACTTTCTACGATGTTTCTAGGCTGTACCTTATTGCTTCTTCCGATGTTGATAAAAAGTCGCACCATATCACCATCATTTTCAGGAGCCGCTTCATCTATCTCGGAGATAGGGTTTATTTGTTTTCCGACCTGCGCTGAATAGAGCTTCAATAAGACTGCCGCTACATCGTGGGAGGTTATAAAATTCTTTTCATCACTCTGGTCATTTAATGTGTCTACAAACTTTTCTATATGACCTATATATTTATCGTATTGGCCTTCAAGTATGGCAGCTTTTATGGTGTCCATAAGGCTGTTCATTTTGTTTTCCTCTACATCTGAATAAGTTGGAGGCTTCATAAGCTTGACAGTGGATTTGGTATATCTTTGTATGTCCCTTAATTTATATATTTCGCGGCCTGTAACAAAAGTAAAAGCCTTACCGGACCTTCCAGCACGACCTGTTCTGCCTATTCTATGAACATAATATTCTTCGTCATTCGGTATGTCATAATTGAAAACAGCCTCAACATCGTCCACGTCAATTCCGCGGGCTGCAACATCTGTCGCGACGCAGATATCAAACCGACCTTTTCTGAATTGGTTCATGACCTTGTCACGCTGTTCCTGCCTCATATCGCCATGAAGAGCTTCAGCAGAGTAGCCTCTTGACTGCAAACTTGAGGCAATCTCATCAACACGCTTTTTGGTGTTGCAGAATACAAGGGAGAGCTTTATGTTATTGGCGTCTATTAACCTTGAAAGAACCTCAAGCTTTGAGGCTTCGCTAACTTCAAGGTAATACTGCTCAATGCTAGGCACAGTAAGTTCCTTATGAGCGACCTTGATGTGAATCGGATCATTTTGATATTTTGAAGTAAGGTCCAATATTTCTTTTGGCATTGTAGCAGAGAATAAAATTGTCTGCTTGTTTTCAGGAACTTTTTCCAAAATTGTGTCAATATCCTCACGGAAGCCCATGTTGAGCATTTCATCAGCTTCATCAAGGATGACCATTTTAAGGTCTGAAAACTTTAAAGTACGTCTTCTCATATGATCCATAACTCTGCCAGGGGTCCCGATAATTATCTGAGGGCGCTTTTTTAGCGCCATTATCTGACGATCAATTGGTTGTCCGCCATATACAGGCAAAATTTTAATTTTGCTTTTGTATTTTGAAACATTTTTAAGCTCTTCCGCTGATTGTATTGCCAGTTCTCTAGTTGGGCAAAGAACCAGTACCTGAATATTTTCCGTATCAGGGTCTATCATTTCAATTGCAGGAATGCCGAAAGCGCAGGTTTTTCCTGTGCCTGTCTGAGCTTGTCCTATCACATCTTTCCCATCAATGATATGAGGGATAGACTGTGATTGAATAGAGGTTGCCTCCTCAAAACCCATTTCTGCAATAGCTTTCTGAACTTCCTCAGAAAGATTTAAATCTCTAAAAATTAAATTATCCATTTATGTCTCCTTTCATTGATTACATAAGGCGTTAAATTCAGTACTCAAAAAGTATTGAATATCCGCTATATTTTACAGTATTTTATTTAGGCTTAACAACATTAAAATCATTATTAATCATACATTTAACAAAGCAACGAACGCTTTTACAGTGTTCTACGATGGATAAATGTAAAAGATTAATTGTTTTTAACTAATTCATCATATAGCGATTTTCTTTTATCTGTATATTGTTTTTTCCATGTATCTTGAGCTTTAATCAAAGAATCCAATTCTTCTGATATCTTATTAATAGTATCAACATCTTTTTGATCATTAAATAAATAATTTTTACCTTTTATTTGAAAATTTCCATTAAGCTTATCAAAAAACTGAACAGCTCTTAAGTTTAAGTCGCATATTTGGCTGATATTTTGTATTTGCGTATCTGTAAATTCACTTTCTGAAGCAATACAATCTTTCAGATTTTTAATAGAATTACCTTTATACCTTTTAGCAAGTTTAATTTCTTTAGCTGACTTTTCAGCCTGAGCAAAAAACTCGTCCTTAGCATTCTGCAATTCGTCCATTTGGGTTTTGAATTTAATGAATTCTTTCTTCGCTTTTGAAAGAGACTTTTTGTCAGAAAAGATTTTCTTATCTAAAGACTTAGACAACTTGTTAAAAGAGTCCAGATCATTTCTCCATTTTATCCTGGTATCAAGGTATTTATTATATTCCATTGAAATTTTGGATAATATAGGACCATTTACGCCATATGTACTTTCGCTATATTCAGTAGTCTGAATCTTGTTATCTGATATCAGTTTGCTTGCTATTACTTTTAATGAGTGATCAGCAGCCTTATTCTGAGAGTTAGTCATGGACATTATGCTAAATTGGCCCAACGTGGTAATACCCTGAGCGAGTATAAAAGTGATACTGACAATCAACAACCCGTTAGCTCTTATGTTTATTGACTTAAACCTGTAAATTATAAATATTGCTAGGGCTAACACAACCCCAGTCCCTGCAAGAAGACTAATCAAATGCATTATTCCATCAGGAAAGAAGGATATTTCTTTATTAGTTGAATAGAAATATTCTTCTAATAAAATAAACATTACTCCAGTTGTCAAAAGTATTTTTGAAAGAAAAAAAGTAAAATTTCTTAACGGCATTGTATTCATTTGTATCGGGTCTTGATTATATTTATTATTGCCGTAAATATTATCCACTTACTGATTAACCTCCTTGGTAATATGGAATTAAATTAAGGGATTTCCATACAAAACATTATTATATCATAAAGAATAAACATTAAATACTGAATCGTAAATATTATTTTTTGAATTCTGGCTATATATTTTGAAATGAACATTTTACATACATTTTTTATATTGCAACATATATACCTTGATTCATAAGTCGCGAAAAGTTCACCTTTGATAGTAAAATGCAGACGTATTAACTGCATTTTTAATGTGAAATCTTTTTCGCAACTTATATATTTCCTGATATAATGAAGCTTTGCCGAATTTAATCGATATGTTATAATGAATGGTAAAGTAAATGGTTGACATTGAAAATGGAGGAACAAAATGTTTTTTATTAAAATTACTGCGGCGTTTATATGTTTGTTTGGGTTATTCCTTATAAAAAAAGATAAAATTATCAGAAGCTTAAGAAAGATTGGTATTTTAAGAAAACCTAAAATAAGTATGGAACAGGCTTTAAATATTGCTAATAGGGAATATTCGAAAAGATGGGGGAGCCAAGGGTGGCAGCCCCAGATTTATGATAATATGAGGAGCTGGATGGTTATAACGCGAAAGAATACTAAGGGCGCTCCAGTAATTATAATTGATAATATCACAGGAAATATATCAAAGGTTTTTGAATTACGTCGATAATGTCGATGGGATCAGATTTTTACTGCTATTTTAGCTTCACATGTTGTTACGCTGTTTCTTCCTGCTTCTTTGGATTTATATAAAGCGCCATCTGCTGACCTTATTATCGTTGCAATATTTGTTCCGTGTTTTGGGTAGGCTGCAATACCAATGCTGATAGTAAATTTGATTTTGTTGCTTCCTGCTCCAATCTCAAGCTTTTCAACAGCTTCTCTCAGCCTTTCGGCGCTTATTGCGGCTCCATCATGGTCTGTCTCAGGCAATATTACAGCGAATTCATCTCCTCCATATCTGGCAATTACGTCTGCTGTACGAAAATGTTCTTTTGAAACTGAAGATATGCTTACAAGAACCTGATCTCCAACCTGGTGTCCATATGTATCATTAATTTTTTTGAAATAGTCGATGTCAAACATAATTAAAGAAAAAACTTTAGCATAACGTTTTGATCGTTCAATTTCTTTTTCGAGCATAAATTTAAAATGCCTGTGAGTTATAAGTTCTGTCAAGCCATCAGTAGTAGCTATTTTATAAAGCTTCGCGTTTTCTATTGATATAGCGGCTTGCGCCATAATGGCATTTAATATTTCTATATCCTCATTGGTAAAAACAGAACTTGAAAGTTTGTTATCAAGATAGCAAATTCCTTTAATTTCATCATTGTATTTTACTGGAAGGCACAAAACTGATTTTAAGCCATGAATGAAAACACTATGAAAGCTTGCGTATCTTTCATCTTCTGAAGCGTTAGAGCTAATGACAACCTCGCCTTTTTCCAAGACCTGATTTATTATGCTGTGAGAAATGTTATCGATATTTTCGCTAGAAGCCTTATTTATCACCGTCTCCATTTTTCCGGTTTTATCGTCCTTAAACATTAGATAACCATTCTGAGCTCCGGATACTTCAAGCACAGTATGCATTATTTTCTCGAATAAAACATCAAGGTCAAGAATAGAGCTTATATTCTGGCTTATTGATAATATGGAAGATAACCTTTGAGCATAACGGATTTCTTTAGACTGTCTTTCAAGGGAATCGCCGCTGTCACTATTAAATCCAAGCAGGGTGGATACTTTTTTCTCATAGAGCTTTGCTCCGGACTTAATAAATTCCTGATAAGCACTTTCAAAATGAGTTTTTGCCTGATTGTCAAAACCTTGATTCCTTAAAAACAGGCCATATTCAAATAAACTTATGCCATATTCCAGTTTCATTTTGTGGTTATAACAAACCCTTATACTTATGCCATAAAATCTATCTGCTATTTTTACTTTACCAATTAAAGCATTGAATTTAGCAAACACTCTTAATGCGGGGCCATAGTGAGTCACCCATGGTTTTGTCTCTTTTAAGGCTTTATGGCATAATTTTTTAATTTTATTGAGGTACAAATTCTTTTCTTTATTTGTCATATTTATATTCTTTTGTTTATAATCGCAAATATACACTTCGGCAAGGCTAGTGAATATAAAAGCGCTATATGGTTTTACAAAGTTATTCTTGGTATAAATTTGCGCAGACTTTTCCAGGTAACCTAAAGCTTTATCTATTTCGTTATTTGCTGAATATGTTTGACCGAGTTGGCAATATCCAGACATTTCGCTAAGCAAGTCTTTTTTCTCTATTCCTTGAGAAATCGTCTTGTTAGCATATTTAATAGATTCATCAAAATCCCCAATTAAACGATAATACATAGAATGAAAAATGTTGACAATACTTATATACATAGCATCTCTTGCTCTAGATGAACTATCGCTCATCTGATCCAAATATGTTTTGAATATGGGTAAATTCCCTAGATCGTAATAGCTTTCAACTAGTGTGTACGTGGACATGTTATACTCACTAATATCACCGATGCCTCTAAAAAATTCCAGACTCTCTTTGCCTTTTTCTATCGCCTTTTCATATTCTCCGATAAAGGTATAGTAGATACTTATATACTGAAGTGATTGAGCTATTCCCCATCTATCATTTATTTTTTCCCTCAGGCTTAATGCTGCCATATGGTACTTATAAGACTTTCTGAATAGAGGCATGGCTGAAAGCATCAATGCGTAATTCATAGTACTAAGACCGAGCTCAGCTGATTCTCCGATTTTGAGTTGAGATATATTTAAAGACTTAAGATTACTATAGATAAGATTCTGTATATTAGATATTCCGTATATCCAATTAGTGGAATATAAATACCATACAATGGTCTTATACCTTTCTGAATTTTGTTTGTTGCCTTTTGAGTAGTCTATACGAAGCAAACTAATAATAATTTGAATCGCAAGTTCTTTAAAAATATTGATAGCTAAATGAGCATTATTCTGAGGCATCTTTACTCCAAGGTGTTCCATACCTTTTTTAAT
>JAUZPS010000026.1 GCA_030705945.1 Bacillota bacterium | reverse complement strand
TTTGTTCAGGGTTGAAGAAGCAAATGATACTCTGGATAAGATTAGGACGAAGTTTTTTACAAAAAAGGCTGCTTGATTTTTTTATAATATTTTTAATATAAACTACCTATATAAAAAGCACTATTAATCTTACATTTGACGGAGCAAAATAACGAACGCTTTAACGTTATTTTGTGATAGGCAAATGTAAAAGATTAATTGCTTTTTATATATACAGCTAGGAGGAAGTACGTTGAAAAAGATTGGCTATTATGTTTGTCTCATGTTGTACTATATGATAGCTCGGCATTTGCCAGGATCTGATTTGCCATATGGCTTCGGTTCCAAAAAAATAAGAAGGTTCTTATGCAAAAGGATTTTTTTAAGCGCCGGTAAAAATCTAAATGTTGAGCATGGATCGTTTTTTGGTTCTGGAAGGGATATCGAAATAGGGGACAATACAGGATTGGGAATAAACTGCAGAATCATGGGGCCTTTAAAGATCGGAAGTGAAGTAATGATGGGGCCTGAAGTAATGATTTTTACTCAAAACCATGAGAACAGTAGACTAGATATTCCTATGAACCGTCAGACGGCGCCCAAAAGGCCTGTCGTTATAGAAGATGATGTGTGGATTGCGGCTAGGGTCATTATTCTTCCTGGTATTACTGTGCATAAGGGAGCTATTTTGGGAGCAGGAGCCGTTATCACTAAGGATGTGCCCGAGTACGCTGTAGTGGGTGGAAACCCTGCAAGGATAATCAAGTTCAGAAATGGCAATGAAATAAAAAACGAAAAAACAGGTGATAAATAATGATCAGGGTTCTATACTTGATAAACCATGCCGGTAAAGCCGGAACAGAAAGATATGTCCAATCAATGATCGAAAAGCTTCATGGAAAGGAAATAGAAGCGCATCTTGCTTACAATGAAGAAGGACTTCTTGTTGAAAAGCTTAAGGCGCTTGGGGTTAAGACGCATAAGCTTTCGATGAAAAACCCCTTTGACATAAAAGCCGCATTTGAGCTCAATAAACTATGTAAAAGGCTCAACATTGACTTAGTTCACGCTCAATACCTTAGAGAGAACTATATAGCAATGTGGTCAAGGCTGTTTAACCCTAAAACAAAGGTAATGTATACCAATCATTTTATTCTGGAAAATAATGCGCTGTTAAGGCTGTTCAACAGGCTTCTTACCCCTTTAGAAGCCAATATTGCGGCAGTTTGCAATAAGGGGAAAGAGATGATGATTAGCAACGGGGTAAACGGTAAAAAAATAAAAGTCATATTTAACGGTGTCGATCCTGACGCATGGGGTTCTTCAGAGGAATCCACAATGAGAAAGGAGCTTAATATCGATAAGGACACCTTTGTCATGCTTTGCGCGTCAAGGTTTGCATATGACAAGGGTCACGAGTTTTTGATAAATTCAATATCAGAGCTGAAAAAAATATCCGATAAAAAGTTTGTATGCGTTCTCGCAAATGACGGTCCTTTTTTTGAAGAAAGAAAAAAACAAGCATTGAATCTTGGGTTGGAAAAGGATATTATATTTACAGGATTTAGAAAAGATATAAAAAATCTTATTTATGGCAGCGATTTATATATAAATTCGTCGGCGCACGAAGCTTTAAGCTTTGCGATAATAGAAGTTCTTGCGTGTGGCTTGCCTATAATAGCGACAGATATGGGCGGGAACGGTGATATAATAAATCAAGAAACCAATTGCGGAATACTTGTCAAATATGATGACGCAAAGGGTCTTGCTGAGGCAATAAAAAAAGTCATGAGTGATCCGGAGCTTCAGAAGACATTGCGGGCAAACGCGTTAAAAACTGTAAAGGAAAAATTTAATCTTGATAAGATGGTTATGGAAACATATAATTTATACAAAGATAGCTGTAATATAAAATAAAGTTATATTTTTTTATATAAATTTTAAAATCAAATTTTGATGGAGGAGTTTGAAATGATTTTAGACAGTAAAGGAAAATTGTTTGGGAAAATAAGTATTGTTGATATTCTGATAGTAGTGATAGTACTGGCTGCGGCAGGTGGTGTAGGTTATAAGCTTACAAGGTCAAAAGTTGGTATATACTCCACATTTGCGAAGAGCGACAAAATTGAGATTTCATTTTATGCCGATGAAGTGCCTGATTACGCTGCTAATGCTGTAAGCAACGGCGATATCGCTAAGGATTTCGATAGAAATGTTTCTTTTGGAAAGGTGACAGGTAAAACAACAGGAAATTCAGTATCCTGGGGCGTTAATGAAAAGGGAGAACAGGTTGCGTCAACAAAAAAAGGGTTCAATTCAGTTAAGGTAACTGTAGAAGGCGAAGGAATATACAGAGACGGTAAAGCGTCGTCAGGCGTATCATTTGGAAGCGCTGATTTCTATATTGGCAGACAGATAACATTGCTTGTTGGAAATTCAGCTTTTCAATGCAGAATTTATGATATAAAGAAAAAGGGGTAATGCTTCTTGATTAACAGTATTATTAAAAACAGTTTAATAATAAGCTTTATATATACCCTTATGCAAAAGCTGCAAATTGCTTATAAAGAGAGTATGATTGCTAAGTGCGTGGCTTTTTTGTCCTTACATCTTAAGCGTATGTGTGATAATAGCGCTATTCTTAAGTTTATTAAGAGAAGGGATTATTATTCAAAAGTTATTGAGCACAGTCTGATATTCAAGTTATTGGATAATGCAATTAATTTCTTGCCGAAATTATTAAATGCTCTATACCAGAAATATGATAAAATATTTTCAGAGAGTATGATTGTAAAGCTTGCTATTAATCTTCTTCGCAGATTTGAAACCATAATTGCCTTGAGCGTTGTATTTATACTTTTAGTTCCCGATAAGAAATGGAATAACGGTTACTCAACAATTATAGTTCTTGTACTTTTAGCAATGTTTTTTACCAAGATAATATTTCATAAGTTTGAGAGTTTTAATATAAAAGCCATGGATTTTGCGCTTATACTATTTATGATATGTGTTGCGCTTGCGGCAGGAACCTCTTACTTTCCCAAAGACAGTATGAAGTATGCGCTGTTCATATTTACATGTTTTTTATTGGTAATTATAATCATCAGTACGTTAAAGACTGAGAGATCAATTAATGTTTTCATTGAGATAATGCTTTTAGGTGTTACTCTGACCGGGCTTTATGGCATATATCAGGCAAAGATTCTTGGAGTGCCTGTTGATCCTTCCTACACAGACCTTGTGACAAACTCAAACGCTCAAGGTCGTATTTACTCAACTGTTGGAAATCCTAATAATTATGCCGAAATCCTTCTAATGACAATACCTTTTTATTTTGCAGTGGTATTAAATTCAAAAACAAAGTTAAAAAAGGTTATTTTTTCACTGTTAGCGGTTCCCCCGTTTTTATCCTTGGTTTGGACCGGAGCGCGTTCAGCATGGATTTGCTTTTTAGGCTCTTTGCTTATATTCGTGTTTTTCAAAAACAAAAAATTGCTGCCGTTATTTCTGATTCTGGGACTTATGTGTGTGCCATTTATACCTCAGAGTATCTATCGAAGGATAACTTCATTAACATCCTCCGACACGTCTGCTCAATACAGGGTTAAAATATATCAGACCATTTTACCTATGTTCAAGGAATATTGGAAAATGGGTGTTGGCTTGGGTACTGACGCATTCAGAAATATTTGTCAGAACTTTTACCAGTATACAGGGAAGGTTCCTCCTCATGCCCATAATACTTTCTTGCAGATATGGTTGGAGATGGGATTGAGCGGAATAATAGCTTTTGTATGGTTTATAGCTAGAATAGTAAAAAAGAGCATTATAAATTTATCCAATAAGGCAGAAGGAAATATAAACAATATTCTCATAGCTGGGATCTGCTCAATAGTCAGTGTTCTTGCAATGGGACTTGCCGAATATATCTGGTATTACCCAAGGGTAATGATTATATTTTGGGTTAGTACAAGTATTGTTCTTTCGGGTTTGAGTATTGCTAACAGAAGGCGGGAAGGAATCAGTCAAAAAGTTGCATAACTTTGCCGATATATATTCAAGGAATGCTTAAAGTGTTATTCCTTGAATCGAGGGGCTGTTATGTTTGAATTTTTAAAAAAATCCACTTCCAAAAGGTTTGACAGGAGAACATTAAGAAAAAATAATATTTCCCTGTTAATTCTGGATGAACGCTGGAACCAGCTATTTGCTAATACTGCCAAAACTGTGGAGGTTGAGGCGCGGGAGAATAGGGTGAAAGAGCTTTTGAAGCTCCACTCAAGGCTTTTTGCAGAAGCAAAAGAAATAGCTGAGCGGAAGAAGGACAAAATGGCAAGGATTATACACCTTACGCCTGATGCCTTTGACAGAGATAAGCAGGAAGCGAAAGATGAAATGAAAGCTTGTGAACAAGAGATATTAAAAATAAATGAACGCTTGCCTCAAATTGAAAAAGAGCTTGAAGAAATTCCGGATCAATTGAACGAGGCTAATCTGGAGCTTTTAGAAAGCGCTGTCAATTTGGTCTACTATAAAATGAGAACTGACCAGAATAGAATTAAAGAACTGGAAGGGTTGATAGAAGAGACTTCTACAAAGCTTGAGAAATATATTAAGGAGAAAGAAGAACTTTCTACCGATGATTCCGGGACCTATTCTTATTTTCATGATTTACTGGGCCCTGAAGAATTAGAAAGACTTGATAATGAGTTTCAAACAAAAAGTAATTCCTTTATTAAAAATATATTTAAGAAAAATAAAAAGTAATAATATGAATAAAATGAATAAGACAGTATCAAAAAGAAAATTGTATACTTGGGGTTTCAAAAACTTGATATAATGGGTTTTCGTCATATAAACTTGAACAAGGAACTTTTTGAAACGCCCTTAATATGTGTTAAACCGCCTGGCGGTTTAATTCTTTATATGGAGGTTTATTTATGAAGGTTGTAACGCCTGAGCAAATGAACATGATAGATTCTGAGGCAATAAATAAAATTGGAATACCTTCAATTGTATTAATGGAAAATGCGGCGTTGAAGGTGGTAGAAGAAGTCTTAAAAGGTTTTGATTCTATCTGCGGGAAGAGAATCATTGTTATCGCGGGAAAGGGTAATAACGGCGGAGACGCTTTTGCCGCAGCAAGACATCTTTATAACAAGGGAGCTTTAGTAAAGGTCTTCTTAACCTCGCAAAAGTCAGATATTAAGAATGATCCTGCAATAAATTTAAAAATAATAGAGAAGATGAAAATAGAGACAGTTGAGTTAACAGATTCGAGCCAGATTTTTGATTTGGAGATGGAATTAGAAGGTTGTGACCTTATACTGGACGGAATATTCGGAACAGGGTTTAAAGGACAGGTAAAGGGCTTAATAGACGAAATAATAGACGCAATAAACAATTCTGGCAAACTTACCATAGCTATTGACATACCATCTGGAATCAATGGAGAAAACGGCAAAATTGAGGGTAAATGCATAAAGGCTGATAAGACTGTAACATTTGTATTACCCAAGATAGGACTTTCGGTATATCCAGGCTGCGATTATACCGGAGAATTGGCGGTTTCGGATATTGGAATACCTGATTTTATAATTAAGTCATTAAATATTAAAACTAATATAATATGTAAGGAAGAAGTTTCATCAATAATTCCTGTAAGATCCAGCCAAAGCAGCAAGGGTGATTACGGCAGAGTTTTTATTGTAAGTGGGTCTACTGGCATGATCGGCTCAGGATGCCTTTGCGCCAATGCCGCTCTAAGATCAGGGGCTGGGCTTGTATATTTGGGAGTTCCGGCTTCCTTAGCCGGCATATATCAGTCCCATCTGCTTGAACCAATAACTTTTCCCCTAGAGGATCATACTAAGGGCTACCTGGCAGATGAGAGCTGCGGAGAAATACTTAAAAAGATGCAGAATATGAAGGTTCTAGCCATTGGTCCGGGTTTATCAACCAATGAAAACATAAAGGAGATTATGATAAATATCTTTGAAAATTCATCCATTCCTTTAGTTTTGGACGCAGATGCCTTAAACGCTGTTTCCGAGGATATTTCCATGTTAAAAAAAATTAAGGTTCCATGCGTAATAACTCCGCATCCGGGAGAAATGTCAAGATTACTTGGCATAAGCATTAAAGATATCCAAAATGATAGAATAAAGCTTGCAATGAAATTTGCCGACAAATATAACGTAATAACTGTATTGAAGGGAATGCGGACAATTATTGCCTTGCCGGATGGAAATATCCATATAAATCCCACTGGAAACCCTGGTATGGCCACTGCGGGAACCGGAGACGTTCTGACCGGAATAATAGCAGGCTTTATTGGCCAGGGAATGGAGCCTGAAAAAGCGGCAATTGCCGGAGTTTATATACATGGATTAGCAGGAGATATGACTGCTGAGAAAATGGGTCAGCACGGACTTATAGCAGGGGATTTGGTTAAAGAATTGCCTTATGCAATTAAAAAACTGCAAATTGTTTAAGGGCGTTTCAAAAAATTCCTTGTTCAAGTTTTGTATGATGAAAACTCATTATATCAAGTTTTTGAAACGACCAGTTGATAAGTTTTTTTGATACTACCTTAACTGCATTTTTAATGTAAAATCTTTTTCGCAACTTCTATAATATAAAATTTGAAATACAAAATAATAATAGATAGAGAAGGGATAATATGGGGCAAAAATTTAATAGAGCATGGGCAGAGGTTGATCTTGACGCAATTGCTCATAATATTAGAGAAATAAGAAGAATAACAAATAAAAAATCGGAAATAATGGGAGTAGTAAAAGCTGATGCATATGGACATGGCGTTATGGAAGTTGTGCGCGAATTATTGGAAAATGGCGCTACCTGCCTTGCCGTTTCTATGTTGGATGAAGCCATTCAGCTTAGAAAAAATAATATTGATGTTCCAATATTAATTTTAAGCTATACTGATCCTGTGAGAGTTGCCGATATAATAAAATATAATGTTACCCAGGCGGTATTCAGCCATGATCTTGCCAGGGCGCTTTCAGAAGAAGCGGTAAGGCAAAAAAGGAATGTAAAAATTCATATTAAGATAGATACGGGAATGACAAGGGTTGGTTTTATGCCCGGTTACAGCGCTATTAAAAATGTTATGGAAATAAGTAAGCTTCCAAGGATAATAATTGAAGGACTTTTTACCCATTTCGCCTCGGCTGACGAGAAAGACAAAAGCTACACAAACATGCAGTTTGAAAGGTTTATGGGTATATGCAGCGAGCTTAATAGAATTGGAGTATATATACCCATTAAACATGTGGCAAACAGCGCGGCGATTATGGAATTTCCTCACATGCATCTCAATATGGTAAGACCAGGCATAATTCAGTATGGCATGTATCCTTCAAATGAAGTTGATACACAGAAAATAAATTTAAAACCTGCAATGACTTTGAAAGCAAATGTAATACTTGTTAAAGAAGTTGAGAATAATACATGTATAAGCTATGGTAGAACATATACAACCAATAGGGTAAGTAAAATTGCAACGATCCCGATAGGTTATGCGGATGGCTATACAAGGCTATTAAGCAATAAGGGCAAAGTACTGATAAATGGAGAATTTGCCCCAATAGTCGGACGGATTTGCATGGATCAGTGTCTGGTCGATGTATCTGATCTTAAGAGTGAAGTTCGGACAGGCGACGAAGTTGTATTATTCGGAAAACAGGGTGAAAATGAAATAACTGTTGATGAAATTGCCTCAAGTATTGGAACAATTAATTATGAAATTGTATGTATTATAGGAAAGAGAATACCGAGAGTATATTTAAAAGGAGGTGAAATACAAAAAGTACTGAATTATTTAATATGAAAAGGGTATGGCAATAATTACAAGCAGGTTTTGAACTTGAGTAATAATATTTTAATTTGACCCATGAATATAAAGGGTTATATAATGATATATATAATATATAAAATATTTTATTTTAAGATTTCAATTTTCAAAAGATACCCAAATTTTTAAAATACTTTAAGTGCCTTTATTAATAAACCATCCAAACCATAAAAAAGTTTTAAATTAGGTAATGTATCACTTCCTTAATGATGCTCTTTTAAGCGTAATGGAAGTAGTATTTGTCGCCGTCTTAAAAACACAAAAAGTAATTTTAAAGATAGGTACCCGACTATAAGAATGGGGGGTTATTTTTGTCTGAATTAAAAAAAATATTAGTGAGTCTTCCAGACAATCTTTTAAAAGAAGTTGATGAAATTGTTACTGTTGAAAAAATAAACAGGAGTGAGTTTGTCCGGAAAGCAATGAAGCTATATATCAGAGAAAAAAGAAAAATTGAAATGAGGGATAAAATGAAAAAAGGTTACCAGGAGATGGCTGAAATTAATGCTAAACTGGCAGAGATGTGTTTTGATGCGGACAATGAGCAGCAGCAAAAATATGAGGAACGACTTGGGGAGTTGGAAATATAGTGGTAATAAAACGTGGAGATATTTTTTATGCCGACTTGAGTCCAGTTATTGGATCTGAACAAGGAGGTATAAGGCCGGTTTTGGTAGTCCAAAATGACATCGGCAACAAATATAGCCCGACTGTAATAGCAGCAGCCATAACATCCCAGATTAACAAGGCGAAGCTTCCTACGCACATTGAAATTGGCGCTAAGGAATACGGTTTGGCTAAGGATTCAGTTATACTTTTGGAACAGATAAGAACGATAGATAAAGTACGGATTAGGGAAAAGATAGGTCATTTAGATGAAGAGTTAATGGAAAGGGTCAATGATGCCATCAGCGTCAGTTTTGGACTGACAGATATCTGATATATCTAGGGGGACAAAAGATGAAAAGGTCAAGATTATTTAAATACAAATATTTTATGTTATTATTGATTATAATGACATGCTTTTTTACGGTACATATTGTTAAAGCGGTAACAGCAGCGACAACTGCGACAACCGCCACGCCAGATCCAGGCTCAGATTCCGATCCGGTGATTACGCAGAGTTACGTTGACCAGAAAATCGCTGAGCTTGGCGTCAAGTTGGATGCGGCAAATACTACAATCAACGATTTGACTCAAAAGCTCAGCGATTCAAATCAAAAAATAGCTAAAATCACCGAAGCAAATGATTTGCTTAATAAGCAGATAAAAGATATTGATCCGGAATCCTTTAAATTCCAGCCTGTAGAACTTAAAGCCGGCCAAATGCTTATTGCCGGAGCTAGCGCGGAATTGATTGTTAGATCGGGACAAGCCAAAGCTATAGCCGGAAAATTTGGTGGACTTTCAGACATTACGGCGGCAAAAGGAACTGATTTGGGCGCTGGCGCGGCGATTGCAGACAATCATCTGCTATTGGTTTCCAGAGATGATGGAAGGGGAATCAAAGCAGTAACAGGTTGCTGGTTAATTGTAAAAGGAACATATACAATAAAGGATAAATAGTAAAAAATAAAGTAAATATTTGTAAGAATAGAAAGCCTAAAATTTATCAATTATCATATTATTATTTTTAATTCGCGATTTTTCATTTCTAAAAAAGCATATAAACTTCTTTGGTTTAAAGGATGTTGTTTTGTTGTATGTCCTGTGCCGGATTTGGAGGGAATATGAAGGACAAGCTTATCAGACTAGGTATATTTCTTGTTTGTATGTTTTGTGTATATCAATTCGGGTTAAAGCCAATGATTAAGAAGGACACAAGCATAAAAACTACCAGCGGTAATTTTGGTTGGGCTAAGAAGGACCTTATAAGAGAGAGCGACAAATATGACGTAATTGTATTTGGTGAGGAACCTGAAGGAATTGCGGCTGCAGTTACTGCTGCCAGAGCAGGAGCTAAGACGTTGCTGGTTGCGACAGGAAATGATCTCGGAGGCTCTATCTGCGGTTCATTGGATTTTAATTTTGAGCCGGACATCGGTATTAACAATGAGGTTTTAAATAGAGGCATATTCACTGAAATTATCAGCGCTTTGGGAAATGAGATATCGCCTCAGAAATATAAAAGCGTGATGGAAAAGCTGGTTAAGTCAGTCAATAACCTGGAGGTTATATATGGCGCGTCATTAAAATCTCCCGCGGTGGATAATAATATTATTTATGGCATTAATCTTGTTGTTGACGGAAAAGAAGGCAGTTATTTTGGAAAAAGATTTATTGACGCTTCAAAATACGGGGAACTCTTAGTAAAGTGTAAAGCGCCGTGTTTTAAGGGAGCGGAAGATATCAATCTTAAAAATGTATACGCTCCGGTTAGCATAAACTTTGAAATCTCCAATATTAAATGGTCTGAGGTGGAAGATAGCCTTAGCCAGGACAAAATTGAAAGATTAAAAGGAGCTTTATCCGCCTACAAACCTGTCAATGCAAATTTCAGATTAGGAAAAATCAAGTTTATAAACGAAGGAGACGGCAAGATAATTGTCCACGGTTTAGAAGCCTTCAATGTAAATGTGGCAGATGATAAGGCTTTGATGGATCAATATTATATTGCGACTGAAGAAGCAAAAACATTTGCAAAGTTTTTAAAAGACAGATTAATTCCTTTCCAGAATTCAGTTTACGAAAAGACAGCAGATAAATTTTCAATAAAGGAATACAGGCATTTTAAGGGCGAGCATATATTAACTGTCAATGAAGCCCTTCAAAATACTGATTTTATTGATAAGGTAGCTGTTGCGTCAAATCCTATCGAAGCTTATTCGTCAGACGATACTAATGAGAAGTATATCATAGGCAAGCCGCTACAATATTCTATTCCATTGGGATGTATTATACCTCTAGAAATTGATAACCTCTTTATGATAGGAAGTAAAATATCATATTCTTCGCTGGTATCAAGCAGCAGCGCGTCAATAGGCTCCAACATAACGGTGGGAGAGTCTTCTGGAATTGCGGCTGTTTATTCGCTTGTCAAAAACGAACTTCCTAGGACCTTCGTAAAAGGAATCGGATCAAAAAAATAAGCGGATTTAATGAGTTGCTGAAGAAGGAAGGCGTTTATCTTCCGGATACAAAAGTCAAAAATCCAAATGTGGATAATTGGTCATATACTTCAGTAAAACAATTGAATTCACTAGGTCTTATTTCTGCAGGAGCCAATAATGATTATAAATTTGATAAAGAAGCGACACAAAAGGATTTGGCGGCGCTTATTTTAAATGGAATTTGCAGATTGGCTCCGGAAAAATATTCTCTAAAACTTGACAAACGCATAAGGCCTTATTTTACAGAGGATGGGCTTACAATTGACAGGGCGGCTGTTATCCTGCTTGAGCTTAACGGAGAAGCTGCAAATAATAAGGAAGCTTATTCGAAGGCTTGTGAAAAGGGTTATATCGACAATGAGATGCAACTTCGTCTGAAAGATCAGAAAATTATGACCATGGATCAGGTATTTGAATTAAGCGCGTATAATATTAAACTTTTTACAGGTAAAACCTTTCCCGAATAATTTTAATAAATATTGATTATATAACAACTAATTTTATATTTGGTTATCTTTAATAAGAAAATGGAAAAATTCATATTCCCAAAAATAAAATCCTGTGGTACAATATAAATTAATGAGAGAAATTTAATATGTTTTATTTTAATAGGTTTCTGTTAGTGGATTAAGGCGTTTAAAAGTAATAGTCGTAAGAATTGGTAGTATCCTTTCTTTTGTAGTATATCAAGGTAGTTTCTTTTGGTTCCTTATTTCTATCATGTACAGAACTGAATATTATTTTTAAAATAATTGATAGGTTTGAAATGGAAATTTCTTAGCTTTTTCAAGCTTATTCAATTTAAATAAATTTTTAGAATAGAATAAGTAAATAATAATTTCACTTATATAATGCGGAAATATGTTTTACATTTACAGTATGCATAAAGATAAAAGTGAAATGATTTTTACTAAAATCTATTAGAGTCCTTAGATAAAGCTTATTCTCCATTGTCTGGAGGTGACCCTTGAGAGTGGCTTTTGAAAGGGATCCGAAAAATTAGAGAAAAAAGTAGAGCGAATAGGGGAGTTGTAATATGGGTGACGAAGAATTAAATTTAATGTTAGAAAAACTAACAAGACTTAGGGATGAACTGGTGAAGTTAAACGAGAAAACCGGTGCCCTTGATAGAGCAAGAGGCATGAGAGAAGAAATTATGAGGATTGGTTGGAAGGGTATTCTGGAAAAGTATCACCCAGATGTAAACACAGAAGATCCTGCAGCTAATGAATTATTCAAAATGTATAAGTATGTATATGAAGACATGAAAAAAAGAGTGTCTGAGATATAACTGTAAATGGCTGCCAAAGAGCGAATTTTGTTGGTTGTCATTCTACAGAGAATTACTTCCTATTTTAAGCGCTTATTTACGAACAAAGCGGATAAGCACTTAAAATAGGAAGTTTTTTGTATTTTGAAAATAATTAAAACTACTTATGCTTTTGACTTAGATGTTAGCCTGATCTTTAGAACCTTAATTATAAAGCGTGGTAAATCCAGCATCCTTTTATATCTCCATGGTTCTTTACACAATCTGTAAAACCATTCAAGCCCATGTTTCTGAAAAAACTCAGGAGCTCTTTTGGAGTTGCCTGATAGAATATCAAGGCTTCCGCCCACCCCAATGCATATCTTGACCTTTAGTTTGTCTTTATGTTCATGAATCCAGATTTCCTGTCTCGGCGCTCCTAAAGCAACAAGGAGGATATCCGCATCAGAAGAATTTATTTCGTCAATAATATTGTTTTCTTCAGAACTATTAAAGTATCCGTCTCTACAGCCAACTATTTTAACATTTCTATATTGGGCCATTATATTCTTTTGGGCGTCTTCAGCTATACCAGGTTTTCCTCCGAATAAGAAAAATTTAATTTCTCTGTTTTCCGCTTGAGTAAACAGATTTTTAACAAGATCAAATCCCGCCACTCTTTCAGGAAGTCCAAGCCCTAGTATTTTTGAAGCCAGAACAACTCCTGCCCCATCTGCTACAAGCAAATCTGCCTGGCATAAAATATTTTTGAGGTAGGAATCTCTATGAGCTGCCATCATAATTTCTGCATTTGGAGTATATACAGCATGCAGTTTGTTTTCTGATAAGAATTCCATAACAGTGTTAACTGATTGGCTCATATTTAATTTATCCACTTTTACCCCGAGGATATCAACTGTGTTTCTCATAAATAACATTTACTCCCATATGTTTTCTTTTGTATTATCAATTAGGTAGTATCAAACTTTAAAGTTCAGTATCGTTAACGAGTTCAATAGCAATTTTAGCATTTTCCAGAGCTTTTTCCTTAAGCTCTTCCGAAGTCCTTATCAGTTGTTTTTTAATGTTAACTTTATCGGCCCAGACTTTTTCTATAGTATTTTTTAGCGTCTCAAAGTCAAGTTCTTTGACGTGACCGGCTGAAGGCTGATTGATAGATTTTAGGAAACCTTCAACTTTTGGTTCATAAACAAGCCCAACAAGAGGAATACCATGACATGCGGCAAAAATTAGCGCATGGAGCCTCATAGCCACAAGAATATCCATTCTATTGATTATTCCTATTGTTTCTGAAACAGAGTATTTTTTATTAATTATTATGGCATTGCTTTTCATTTTTGATATAATTTTTTTAGCAATAATGAGATCAGCGGGATAATGCATCGGAATAAAAACCGGCTTTAATCCATGTGTCGTATAAACATAATCTGCAATGTCCGCAATGATCTGCTCATACTTGTCTAAGTTTCGCCATTTTCTTATAGAGAACCCTATAAAAGGCCCTTGAGGGCTTATGTTTTCATCGGAAAAAATCTTGTCTATCACATCAGAAGAAGCTGGACCTATAGTAGTAGCCGGATCGGAGGTGATTATAACCTTAGGACTTTTGACAGACAAGTTATCAATTTCCTGCATTGAGGGACTATTCTCTCTCAATGTTATAACATCAACCTTGTTAAGAACATATGTCGTAATTTTTCTGTTTATTTTTCGGTTGATTGGCCCGATACCATTAGCATAAATCATAACCTTCATATCCAGCTTTTTTGCCAGCCAAATTGTAAACAAATAATACATTAATGAGCGCGTGCTTGTATTATCCTGTATCAGGTTGCCCCCGCCGTTTATGAAAAGTTTGCCCCGCTTCATTGCCCGTATAATTCGTAGAATATTAAACCGAAATATTGAGTCAACATTATAAAGGCTTTTTGTTTCAAGGGGTTGACGTGATAAAACCATAATCTTTACTTCATTTTTGTATTGCCTAAGATTTTCTGTGATTGCCATCAACATAGCATCGTCTCCGATGTTCTTAAAACCGTAATATCCGGAAATTATTATTTCAGGATGGGATGTCGGTTTTGTCAACGCGGAATGATTTTCCAATACAGATTCATATATATCAAGTTGTGTTTTGCACATATTCTTTAATGAAAATTTTTCGCTTGCTTTCAAATAAATACGGGAACCCATATCATCCCTGAGGCTTTTATCCATTGATAATTTTAGCAAATATTCCGCAAGCTTTTTGTAATCTCCCGGATTAAATAGAAATCCATTTATGCCATGATCAATGAGATCTGGCAGCCCGCCTACATTACTGCTCACAGTTGCTCGTCTTACCCTTGTTCCTTCAAGAATTGAATATGGAAAGCTTTCGCTTATGGATGTAAGAACATTTATATCGATATTTGACATGAATTCGTAAGGGTCATTAACAAAACCAAGAAAGAACAAGTTTTTGTCAAGCCCAAGGGAATTCACTTTGTTTTCCAGAGATTTTTTTTCTTCTCCTTCACCGCCAATAACAAATTTTACATTAGGGTTCTTTTTTACTACCTCTTTAGCGGCGTTTATAAAAACATTGAGACCTTTGACTGGAGTAAGCCTTACTAAGATTCCAATGAGAACATCATCATCGTTAACGGCAAGATTATACTTTTTTATGAAATCTTTTCGAGAATAGGCCCTTATTTCATTATCAAAATTTATTCCATTATATACTGTAAATATTTTATCCGCATCGAATTTTCTGCCTATAAGCATGTCCTTAAAGTTCTTGGATACAGCCACATAGAAATCAATAAATCTTAACGCGATTGTATTAATTATCCCGAAAGAAACCCGCTTTATGAAGCTTTGAAGATAATCAAGGCGATAGTCGCTATGCACAGTGGTGACTGTAGGAACTTTAGCGAACTTACTAACAAGTACAGCTATCATATTTGCTTTTGCGCCATGGGAATGAGTTAGCTGGTAATTTTCGCTTCTTATTATTGAAATAACTTTTCTGACATCACTGATAATATTACCAGTGCGCACCACTTCTACGTTAATGCCCATAACCCTAGCTTCATCCGCGAAAGCGCCCTTGCGAAAGCTTATAAGCTTAACATCTATATGTTTTCCCAATTCCTGTACAAGTGACAGTACATGGGACTTAGCGCCGCCAACATCTCCACCGCCTATTAAATGAAGAACTTTCATCTTTTATCTCTCCGATCATTGAGTTGAAAACCCGTGTATATTATAGCATACCGAACTAAAATATCAATAATTCTTTAATAATTAACAAATATTATATTGTTTGCGTATCAATTTTACATGCCTTGCGGATAATAATAAAAGCAAGAATAAAGATAAATTTATCAATAATAATGTGGTGTAAAAATTGATTAAATATTTAATTGCAAAAGGTAAAAAAAGTGAACTGTGGAAAGCGTATTTGCTTATTGTGGTAGGTTCGTTTCTGACGGCTGCCTCTATCAATGTGTTTATGGTGCCTTATAAGATCGCGCCTGGCGGGGTAAGCGGTATAGCTACGGTTATTTATTATATCAGCAACGAAAAGTTATCGGTTGGAATAATAATGTTAATGCTGAATGTGCCATTATTTGCTTTAGGATTTAAGTTTATAGGACGAAAATTCATAGTAAGGACATTTGTAAGCACAATTCTTCTTTCTGTCTTTATAGATACTTTAGAACCGTATACAAGATATTTTGTAGAGAATTATTTAGTGAAGCTGGAACATTCTCCGTCGGTACCGGATTTATTGCTGTATTCAATCTTTGGCGGTTTCATAATGGGCGCGGGTTTAGGATTGGTTTTCAGAGCAGGAGCGACAACGGGCGGCAGCGATCTGGCTGCAAGAGTTGTAAATCATTTTGTCCCGAACTTAACCATGGGGCAGATAATTATGATAATAGATACTAGCGTAATAATATTTGCCGCAGTATCTTTTAATAGCTTTCACCTTGCTATGTATGCAATAGTTACGCTGTATATATCCTCCAAAGTAATAGACGCTGTACTGGAAGGAGTTAATTTTGCAAAATCCGTTCTGATAATATCCGACAAATCAGACGAGATAGCGGTTAAGATTATGGAAGAACTTGACAGAGGCGTAACTTCCTTAAGGGGAAAAGGAATGTATACAGGAGATGATAAAAAAGTTTTGCTTTGTGTGCTGCACAGAGGGCAATTACAGCACCTTAAAGAATTGGTTATAAGTCTGGATAAGAATTCTTTTATTATTTTAACGGATATAAGAGAGGTGTTGGGGGAAGGGTTTAAGACCTATGAATAATAGAGAGGCGACAACTAAGCTCAATATATATTAACAAAATATGTTTTGTTGAAAATGAATAGACTCTAGACTAATTAGTCTCTCTATAGTATACTATTTACTATCGCCAAAGCCATAAAATCCGCTTATACATAGATATTATTAGTCTATAGATGTCAAGTTCAATGTGATTATTGTGAAGAAATTGCATTGGTACACTAAAGGATTACAATTACGAAGTATTTTTCTTTAAGCGGAATAATTGAAATATATTGGCGTTAAACAAATGATTTAGTGTTAGGTATCTAAAAAAGCAATGATTTTTTATAATATAATAAGGAGTTGTAACGATGGAGATCCAGAAACTTAAGGAATTAAAGCGTTATGCAACAATAATTCGAAAGGATATAATTGATCAAGTTTACAGCGCTGCGGCTGGACATCCTGGTGGATCGTTATCCTGCGCCGATATCGTTTCTGTGCTTTATTTTAAAGAAATGAGGATTGACCCTAAAAGACCTCACTGGGAAGACAGAGATCGATTTGTATTATCAAAGGGACACTGCTCGCCTGCTTTGTATGGCGCGCTGGCTGAGAGGGGATTCATTCCTAAAGAGGATCTGTTGAAATTCAGACAAGCAAGCAGTTACCTCGAAGGACATCCAAGCATGAAACTTATACCGGGTGTAGACATGTCTACAGGATCTTTGGGGCAAGGAATATCTGCAGCTGTTGGAATGGCTTTAGCAGGAAAGCTTGATGGAAAAGACTACAGGGTTTATTCAATATTAGGAGATGGTGAAATAGAGGAAGGCCAGGTATGGGAAGCGCTTATGTGCGCAGCGCATTACAAACTGGATAATCTTACTGTTTTCTTAGATCATAATGGTCTTCAAATTGATGGAAAAATTACTGACGTTCTTTCTCCAGAGCCTGTTAAGGACAAATTCGAAGCATTTGGTTTAAAAGTTATAGTTGTTAATGGTCATGAGCATCAGCAGATTGTAGAAGCTATTGATGAAGCGAAAAAAACAAAAGGAAAGCCTGTAATGATTGTTGCCGAGACTGTAAAAGGAAAAGGCGTTTCATTTATGGAGAATGAAGCAGGATGGCATGGTACAGCTCCGAATAAGGAGCAGAGAGACAAGGCTATAGCTGAGCTGGATGATTTACTTGCTAAATTGGAGGTCGAGTAGGATGGTTAAGAAAATAGCTACTAGGGATGCATATGGAAACGCGTTGGTAGAGTTTGGCAGCGACAATAAAATTGTAGTAATGGATGCGGATTTGTCAAAATCGACAAAGACTGAGTTATTCAAAAAACAATATCCTGAAAGATTTCTTAATATGGGTATAGCTGAAGCAAATATGATGACAGCGGCAGCAGGCATGGCTTCCTGCAATAAAATTGTTTTTGCAAGCACCTTTGCCATGTTTGCTTCGGGCAGAGCTTACGAACAGGTGAGAAATTCAATATGCTATCCCGCATTAAATGTAAAAATCGGAGCTACACATGCAGGAATAACAGTAGGCGAAGATGGAGCGTCCCATCAGACTATTGAGGATATAGCGCTCATGAGGGTTTTGCCTAACATGACTGTTATAAGTCCTGCAGATGCTGTTGAAACAAGAGCCGCGGTTAAAACTGCAATTGAGACTGACGGTCCATTCTATATTAGATTGGGGAGACTTGCGGTACCTGTAATTAATGACGAGAATGATTATAAGTTTGAATTGGGCAAGGGTGTTTTAGTATCAGAAGGCGCTGATGTGACAATTGTCTGCACAGGATATATGGTCAGCCAGACTATTGAAGCAGGCAAACTTCTCGAGAAGGAAGGAATAAAGCCTAGAATTATAAACATCCATACAATAAAACCTATCGATAAAGATATTCTGATTAAGGCTGCAAAGGAAACCGGCGCAATTCTCACTGTAGAAGAGCATAGTATAATCGGTGGTCTTGGAAGCGCAGTTTCGGAAGTGATTGTTGAAAATTGTCCTGTTCCAGTCAAAAGGGTTGGAATAAACGATAAGTTTGGCAAGTCAGGCAAGCCTGATGAACTATTAGTAATGTACGGACTTACTCCAGAAAATATAGCAATAAAAGCAAAAGAACTTCTTGAAAGCAAGAAGAATAAATAATCCTTTTGACAATCAAATAAAGCAATATAAGAGAAACTTAAGGGGCAGTTGTAAAATAGCTCTTAATCACATCATAAAGCGCAGGATTAAACAATTTGTATGCGGTATGGAATGATTAAGAGCGTTAAACAACAGCCCCATTTTATTTTTTAGCGCTTTTAATATTTATAAGACATTTCGTTATAATTTCTTAACTAATATGTAACTATTTTGTTATTTGATTATAGTAAAATTAATAGTAGATTTAGTAGATTTATAAGCTTTTTAAAGCTACGGCTTGGAGATGGTTTATTTGGAGATGAAACTTGATGAGCCAAGAAAGAGAACAAACATTAGATTATTTTTAGGGAAAAAGTATTATACGTACTTAAGATATTTTCAGTGGTATACAAGTAAGATTAAATTTGCTAACGCATATTGCGAAAATAACCTGCCGTATAGGGCTTTTATACATAAAACGCCTCTTATCAGAAAACTTTCGGGAGTGGACATTGGTTTACAGTATAACAAAATAAATAATCTTAAGTTAGCGTCTTCCAAACTAAACGGCTTAATTTTAAAGCAGGGAGAATTATTCTCGTTTTGGAAGTTAGTTGGGAAACCCACATATAGAAAAGGGTATCGGGACGGGTTGATATTAAATCCTGACGGAACCTTCAGAGCAGGCGCGGGTGGAGGGCTTTGTCAGTTATCCAATATTATTTATTGGATAACACTGCACACTCCGCTGACAGTAACTCAAAGGTACAGACATAGTCATGATATATTTCCTGATACTAAAAGAACTCAACCATTTGGAAGCGGGGCAACCTGTGTTTATAATTACATAGACCTTCAGATTTTAAATAATACAAATTATACTTATCAACTTGTCGTAAACATCGATGAAGAATATCTATGGGTTGAGTGGAGAACGGATATCCCTCAGGACAAATTCTATGAAATATATGAAAAAGAGCATTTTATAAAAAGTACTTATTGGGGTGGGTATATAAGGCATAATGCCATATACAGGAAGGTTTTTAACGAATCAGGGGAACAGATATCCGATGAGTTTATAACAGAAAACAATGCTTTAATGATGTATACTCCTTTACTAACTTAA
>JAUZPS010000259.1 GCA_030705945.1 Bacillota bacterium | reverse complement strand
TATATGACGAAAACCCATTATATCAAGTTTTTGAAATGACCAGTTATTTTTTTGATACTACCTAATCATTATGTCCAATTAAATACTATTATAGTATGTTGCGGTTCACCCAACAAGTCTACCAAATGAAAACTTTTTGTCGCGCCCATAACCTGACCAGGTTCACGGCCAATGCAATAGGGATCTTCATCGCCTGGAATCACATATCCTATAAAAGATATGGTCTTTTTGCTGTAATCTGCTTCAAAACGTCCAGTTAACCTAAACTTTCCATGTTTATGGAATGAATATTCAAATTTATTAAAGCCTTGGTTATTTTTAAATACGTGATTTGGTACACCGTCAATGAACATATAAATTTGCTTATGATCATCTTGTTTATAAATCTCAGTTATTGGAAACCGAAATTCAAATACCGGGTCCGGATCAGTTTTGTCGGTATAATGACTGCCTATAGAGCTAAAAGACCTCAAATAATCAACAGGAACAGTTTTTCCAATACACCATTTGTTGAAACAATCATAATATTGTGTAGCCTCTTCCTCAATATCATCATGGTCTTTAATATACTTATATACTTTGTGATACATTCTGTTGCATAATTCTTTATGATCTCCAGGTGTAAGATCTTTAGTATTGAAATGACTGGAACTGTTTAAGGCTTCATAAAGATAATAATTAAACTCTCCATGACTGTAAGTAGCTTTACCGTCAGTGTCAACATTTCTTCCATCATAAGGAAAAGAAAAGGCGCTGTCGGAACATGAAGTAAGTATTACATTTCTACTATCCTGCATCAGATTATCAATAAATCCGCCGCTGAAACACTGCTGCATGCATATTATCCTTGATTTGCTGTCTATCTTGCCAATATCATTGGCAAAATCGCAATCAGTATACAAACTTCCATTCTCAAAGATTAAAGAACAATTTGTCTCATCTCTGAAACCATGGCCAAAGGTCCATACAAACAGGAGGTCAATGTCTTTTTTTTGAGATAACCAATCTATAACGCTTTTTATGATGTTTATATTTGCCGGATAATCAGTAACAGTTATTTTGTTTCTTGAAGAAAGCCCCGGTATATCGATGCTCCTTGGATCTCTTTTATAGCAGTACTTAGTCATTAGGCCTTGAGGGTCTTTAAAGTCATTTCCAGTATTTCCATAAAACACAAAAATATTATTATCCGGTATTCCTTGGCCATTCTGCCCAACAGGCTTATGTAAAACATCCCACATTAAGGCAGTATCATTCCAAAACTCGTCAAAGTTATTTCCATCAGCTTCACAGGTACAAATCAAAAGCGCGTATATGTTCATATTCTCCCCTCCTTTTGAGAAACCTTATTGATACTTCTTAATTTATTATTGAGAACCCAAAGATTTCTATTGATATCTAACGCCAGACCTTTGGCAACATTTTTTTTCGAAAGTCCATCTTTAATGATTCCGCCTTCATATGATCCTTTAACTGAATTAACAACCTTACCGTCAATGTTATATGTATTGAGTATATTTTTATAAGAATCTATGACAACTAAATGTTCTTTTTCTCTGTCAAATAGTATCCCGTTTGGTCTTGATCCCTTTGTAAAGAATTTAAACTTAACTTGGTTTGAATTAATATCATATGTACAAACACAGCTTGAATATCCAGCCATGCACACAAACCATATCTTATTTTCATAATGATCCATATCGTTTACACAGCATCCAGGAGCATTTAAAATTGCTGACGCCGTATTATTTGTTCCGGCTTTTAACAAAGTCATCGGCTCCATTATTTGTTTTTCTTTATTAAGTTTGTAAACAGCTTTTATTACACTATCAACTACTAAGTAATCCTCATTAAGCTTTATGAGCCCGCCAGGATTTTTTATATTGTTTTTTACGCTGACACTGAGTTTACATTCACTAGGACTCTTACCTTCATAAATATGCAATTGGCTTTCATTTACAGACAAAGCCAAAAGCGAACCGTTGTCAGATTTTATTGCAGTAATACTTCCCTTGATAACGCCTTTTAATATCTGTGGAAAAACATTTACTTTGATCTGGCTAATAAGACTCTCCATTTTTTACCCTCCCCTGAATATAGTTAATATTTAATGGCATAAAAACCTTTAGTCCTTTTGTATTTTATAATTATATAATAATCAACATTTCATTAAAAGACTACATACAAAAAAGATTATCAAAATTTGAGAATTCATGGACACATAATGTAAATTATTATAAAATATTAGCATCCGGGGGGGATCTTAAATTAAGTTTTATAGTTGCCTGATTATAAAGCTTTTTCGTTCATTGTGAATAATAATCATTTAAGATAATAATAATTTATGAGAAAAAATAGAATTATATTAATAGCAATTATTTTCGCCTTATTTATTTTGAGCGGATGCAGCTCAAAGATAATTAAATCGCCTAAAATAGAAAACGGAATTCTCGATCTTGGCAAATGGAGTTTTGATAAAGATGGCATTGCAAGCGTTGGCTCCGACTGGCTTCGAGTAAACTCGCCCTTTTCACCCTCTCCAGGCAATGGATCAGAAACAGATAATTCTGAAAACTTAATTAAAAATTCAAAATCAGCTTCAGCCCCAATTTATAAACTAAAAATATTGGTTAGTGATATAGATAAAGATTATGGAATTTATATCTCCAATTATTATAACTACTATAATATCTGGATAAACGGAGTTCCAAAGGTTACCAATGCTGACTTAGATCACAAAAATATTACAGTGGGATCTATAAACGCAATATATTATGCGCAAGCAAAAGACGGAGCCATTGAAATAGCTATCCAGTCAGACAACTTCAAGCCAAAAAGCATACTCTTTGGCGTCAGTAAACAAATACTCGATTTGAAGATAAACAGGTTCTCGATAGATCTGCCTATAGTTTTTATTATTGTATTCATGGGCTTTTATCATATTATTGTGTTCATTTTCAGAAAAAAGGAAAAGCCTTATCTTTTTACAGGGTTTTATTGTTTTGCATCCGCTGTAAACGCGTCATCTATATCAAATGATCCTATTTTGTTTTTCCTTTTTCCAAAATTAGATTTAAACACTTATTTTGCTATTTTGGAAATCAGCGCTTTCTTCGCTCTGTTTTTTATAATATTTTATATAAATACCTTGTATCCAAGATTTATGAACAATAAAATCTTAACTCTTGCAAAAGCGCTTCTGATTGCGTTTATTTCTATAATTCTATTCTATTATATATTAAACGACTGGACTTATAAAATACCAATAAAAGCATATAATCTGCTTTTGATAGCTTCATCATTTTATATAATTTATATACTTATAAAAATACAACGAAAAAACAAGGATGCGTTGCTTATAATACTGGGCTTAGTTATCATGTTTATTACAAATATGATGGATTTGTATCTGAACGCCCAGACAAATTATTCAAACTTTGGATGGCTTATATTTATTTCAATTCTTTCAGTCAGGCTGGCTATTAATTTCACCAAAACATTTACAAAAGTTGAGCACCTTTCCGAAAAACTGCTTATAATGGATAAATTAAAAGACGACTTTCTCGTAAATACCGCTCACGAACTCAAGACTCCTATGCACGGAATAATAGGCATTGCGGAATCAATGCTTGAAGAAGCCGATAAAGCCCATTCTAAAGAAACAGAGAATTTGGCTCTTATAGCATCAAGCGCTAGAAGGCTTACTGAGTTGGTTAACAATATAATGGATTTTGCAAAAATGAAAAACAAGGATATCGTTCTAAATATCGGAACGATCAACCTGTGGCAGGTTGTTGATGTAGTTTTTGCTGTTTTACGTCCTGTCGCAAAAGCGAAAGGGCTTGTTCTTAAAAATTCGATTTCTGACGACACCATTAATGTTTACGCTGACGAAAACAGGCTTTTTCAGATATTGTACAACATTGCCGGAAACGCGGTGAAATTCACCGACAGCGGAAGCGTCACGGCTGAAGCTGAAGTAATAAATGATATTGTTGAGATAACAATTTCAGATACAGGCATTGGTATCGCCGAGAACATGCTAGACACAATATTCCTTCCATTTGAGCAGGTCCAGTCGGACGAAAACAGATCAAACAGCGGAACAGGACTTGGTCTTAGCATAACTAAGAATCTTGTAGAGCTTCATGACGGCAAAATCAGCGCGCAATCAAGCCAGACCAAACCCAATAATGGCTCGAAGTTTACGTTTACTTTAAAGTTGAGTAAGGATAAATCTCAAAATAACCGTTTCATAAAAGGGGCTTCAGTTTCGAGCAATTCGGATGAATTCATAGAATCACCCGATGACAATTTGGAGTCTAGCAAAGGACTCAGTATACTGATAGCAGATGACGAGCCTATTAACTTAAAGATACTTCAGAATATCTTTAAAAGAGAAAATTATTCTGTCATTACTGCCACAAATGGAGTAAACGCATTAGAAGCCATCGAAAACCACCAAAAACCTGACCTTGTCATACTTGATGTCATGATGCCCAAAATGTCGGGTTACGAGGTTTGCGCAAAGCTTAGGGAAAAGTACGAAATGTACGATCTTCCAATAGTTCTTGTAACAGTAAAAAATCAGCCCGCCGATATTCTCGCAGGCTTTGAAGCAGGGGCCAACGACTATCTTACCAAACCATTTAACGACAAGGAGCTAAAAGCCAGAATACAAAACCTGATGGAAGTTAAAAAATCAATAAACTTTGCTGTAGCAGCCGAAATGAATTTTCTTCAAGCTCAGATAAAGCCGCACTTTTTATATAACACTTTAAATGTTATAATGTCTCTCATCCGGACCGACCCTGATAAATCTAGAGAGCTTTTATTTGAGCTTAGCAGTTATTTGCGCGAAAGCTTCAAATTCAAAGGCGTTGAAAAGTCAATATCTTTAAAAAAAGAAATAACCATGGTAAAATCTTATATATACATAATGATGGCGCGTTTTCCAGATAAAATATTACCAGCTTACGATATTGACGATGTGGACTTAAACGTCCCTCACCTCATCATTCAACCTATTGTCGAGAACTCGTTAAAGCATGGTATTCTTACCAAACGTGAAGGAGGAACCGTTAAACTTACAGTTAAAGATGAAGGCTCTCATATATATGTTTGTGTGTCTGATGATGGTGTTGGAATTCAAAAAGAATTAATTCCGGTTCTTTTGAATGAAAACACAAAGACAACGGGAATTGGTCTGGTAAATGTTAATAAGCGGCTTATCACTTTCTACAGAAGCGGATTGAATATCGAGAGCGAGCCAGGCAAAGGAACAAGCATAAGCTTCAGGATACCAAAGGGAATACGGATATAGACAGGTACAAACAGATATCAACAGATACAAACAGATATTAACAGATACAAGGATATGTGGTAATATATAGACAGAAATGAGCAGATACAATCAAATATAGACAGATATAAACAGATGCATACAGATAATGCAGATATAAACATATATGGCGACTCAATTCGAAAGGAACGGTACATATTTATGGTTAAGGTTATATTGGTAGACGACGAAAGGTTTGCGTCTGATGAGTTGGAATATTTCCTCAAAAAATACAATGATATAAAAATCGTTGCCGTCTATAATGACCCAATAACTGCTCTTGAAGAAGCAAAAGGTCTCAAGTTTGACGCTGCTTTTTTAGACATTGATATGCCTGTTGTAAATGGACTTAATATGGCAAGGGAGCTTTTAGAATTCAACCCCGATACTGGGATCATATTTGTTACGGGTCATGATGATTATGCCGTTAAGGCTTTTGATCTCAACGCTATTGACTATATTCTAAAGCCAATTGAAAAAGACAGGCTTGATCGGGCTGTCGACAGACTCTTAAAGTCAGACTTTAAGAGCGCCGGAACAAGAGATGCTATTCTGGACAAGCTGAACCGTATTGACAAAAACATAAAACAGGACTCTGAACGTATTGCGGCATATGATGATGAAGAAATTAACCTTATAAAAATGTCAGAGGTATTCTACTTTGAATCTCAGCTAGGCAAAACAATAATTGTAACAAGCAACGGTAAATTCAAAACAAAAGAAACCCTGGAAACCTTAGAATCAAAGCTTAATGACTTTGGCTTTTTCAGGTGCCATAGAAGCTATCTCGTGAATTTGCGTTATGTAACTAAGATTTCTCCAATGTTTAATAACAATTACGTTATTAAGCAGGAAGAAGTTGAATATGATATTCCTGTTAGCAGAAACAGGATTAAGGAATTAAAGCAGATTCTTGGTATAAATTAGTGGTTTAGATTTGATTTATATGTTTAGTTTTAAACATTTACATTAACTTTTAAAATCATAAAACATATACCTTGATTCATAAGTTGCGAAAAGTTCAGCTTTGATAGTAAAATGCAGACGTATTAACCGCATTTTTATTGTAAAATCTTTTTAGCGACTTATATATATAAAAAGCACTATTAATCTTACATTTGACGGAGCAAAATAACGAACGCTTTAACGTTATTTCGTGATAGGTAAATGTAAAAGATTAATTGCTTTTTATATAATAAAAAAATTTATAAATTAGGGGTGGAAACTGAATGTTTGATTATTTTAAACTCTTCTGGACTTTGTTTAATATCATTTTGTTTATAATTATTATTATTGCAATAATATTATTTTACAAAAAAATAGTAAAAAAGCATTAGTATTTTAGACATAATATTTACTATAAGAAAGTTTGTCATTTACAAAAACAGGAAGGAAGCAATTTAGGTATATAAAAAGCACTATTAATCTTACATTTGACGGAGCAAAATAACGAACGCTTTAACGTTATTTTGTGATAGGCAAATGTAAAAGATTAATTGCTTTTTATATAGTATCAAAAAAACTTAGCAACTGGTCGTTT
>JAUZPS010000258.1 GCA_030705945.1 Bacillota bacterium | reverse complement strand
TCACAGACAATAATGTCACCCATACCCGTTACAAAAACAGGTATCTCATCTAATGGCATAATATATGTTTCTTCAAGTAAACTCTGTATATCATCTGGATTTATTATTTTTAAATATCCATTAAATGTATTTCCAAAACCATACTTTTCCCATATTTCAACTACATCTTCTCCTACTATACTCTTATACTTATCAATTGTACTTTCAGGCACTTTCTGATATAATTTGAAATCATTAAATACCTTCTCCAAATGTTCATCCATATTATTTACCCTCCGCATGACAATTTTATATTCAAATAAACCTTCCCTAGATCTTCTTCAGACAAGTTATTATCTTTTATATATTTTTCCACTGAATTCTGAACCTCATCAGCTCTTGCTCTCCATTGTGAGCCAATAGAAGAATTGATTCTTTTATTTCCCACTCCAGTTACATTGTCAGGATTTCCACCTGCAATTTGGTCAGGGTCATGAAGTGCTGCTTGCGTCTCCATCCATTCATCAGCTTTAGCTTTAGCTTCTTCAGGTTCTAATCCATCTTCTATATACTCATTAAACTTATTCTCTAATGCTTCATCTCTAATTCGCTGCTGCTCTGTACTACCCTTTGGGTCCCTACCACTAGGATTCTTCTTACCTTCTTTTTTTTGTTCTTCAAGTCTTTTCTTGTAAGCTTTTCGGTTTTCAAGATATTCTTTAATGGTTAACTTATTTAATCCTTTTTCCTGTCCTTTTATCTGGCTTTCATATTCCTCTTTCAATTCAGGATTTTCACTAAATTTCTTTTTGACTTTAAATGGCGGAACTTCTATAGCTTTATCCATTCGCTTAATTTCTTTATGTTTTGACGGATTTTTAGGTGGAGCTTTAGGGATAGCCAGTTCCGCGTGATTAACTATTGGTGCTAGTAAACCTTTATATTCCTCACTCTCGTATGACAAACATCTCCCTCCAATCTGTTAAATAATTCAGCACCATTATATAACAGTAGGGGATATAAATAAATATTAAAGATTAAATTTATTAGTTTACTTCTGGAGTTTTCCTATAATTTCCCGGATTAAGTTCTTCATCAAATTTATTTTGAATAACTTTCCAAAAATATGCTTTAAGTAACGATTATCATGTTGTCCGTATATAATATATTAACATATGAGATACAAAATATCAACATTTTTCTTTATATTCTGTCATATACATGTTTTATTCACTTTTATCCTTTACTTTACTCAACATTACTCTTTATATCTTAATATTTCAACTCAATACTGTTCGTGCTACTCTAATCTGACGGGTTCTTTATCATATTATAACGCTTGATTCGATTGTACATTTTTATTTTACGCTAAATATACAATTAATTATTAATTATAAGATTTGCTTTCCTTAGTTATATTTTTGATAAGATAATTACTAAGGTAGTATCAAAAAGAACTGGTCAACTGGTCGTTTCAAAAACTTGATATAATGGGTTTTCGTCATATAAACTGGAACAAGTATTTAGTGTAAAATAAAAGTACATAAGAAATAGCCAAGGCTGGAACTAATTTTTTCTATGTTGTCATTTGTAGTGGTCAGAAGATTTTTGGCATTATTGATCCAAATATACTAAAGTTGAAGATAAAAACAACCGATACATAATTTGTTAACAAAACGAACGAGGGAGGGTTTAAAGTTGATAGATAATATTAAAATTAAGAATAAAATTTATTTGTTATCATATACAATTATTTTTCTTTTAGTTATTATTGCTTCAGTAAGTTCATGGCAGGTCAAAAAACAAGGTGGTTCCTTAGTTTTGATTATTTCCATAGCATTTTTAGCTGCAGTAGTAATTTATTTTTTTTCAATACAAATTGTCAAATCCTTGACAAGTCCTGTAAAGGATTTGATTTTTCATTTAAACTTAATAGGCAAAAACGATTTTTCACAGGAAATGACACCAAAAACAAAGAACAGAAAAGACGAAATTGGTATAATTGCAAAAACTATAGAGAATATAAAAATACAATGTGAAAGTACTGTTAATAAAGAGAATTTTGATAGCGATGGTTCAAACTCTATCTGTACATCAACAAACATATCTGATCTTAGTTCAAATATTGAAAATGTAAGCGCTTCAACAGGCGAATTGTATAAGTTGATGAAAAGTACTGCAGGTACTTCTGAGGATATGGCAGCATCAATTATCGATATTGCAAACTCTGCGCAAACCATAACAAAAAAGACAACAAATGGTGTATCAACAGTTGATGAGATAAGTTTCAGAGCACAGGCTATGAAGGAAAAAGTTTCAAACGCTCAAAAAAAGACCCAAATTGTTTTTAATGAAACTAAATCAGATTTATATAAGGCAATTGATGAATCCAGTATAGTTGAACAGATAAGCATATTGTCCGAATCTATAATTCAGATTGCTTCCCAGACTAATTTGCTTGCATTGAACGCTGCAATTGAGGCCGTTAGAGCTGGAGAAGCAGGTAGGGGCTTTTCAGTAATAGCTGATGAAGTCAGAAAACTGGCTGATCAATCAAAGAACATAGTAACTAAAATACAGGATATTACAACACATGTAAAACAGTCAGTAAATAATCTTGCCAATAGTTCCAACAAACTGCTTGAATTTATGTCGACAGATGTCAACAATGACTACATGTCAATGATTTATGTAGCTGACCAATATAATCAGGATGCTTCGTTTATGAATAGTATGGTTACCGAGTTCGATTCGATTTCACATGAATTGCTCAAATCAGTAGACACTGTATTGAGCGATATAGATAATATCTCACAAGTTTCAACTGATGGGGTAGACAAAATTAAGAAAATTGATCAAAAAGTTGCTGAGATATCTCATAGATTTATGGATATCATTGACAGAGACACCATCGAAAGTTAATCTCAAAACAATGTGTAATCATAAGAGTTAAATTTTACTCTTATTCGCAAATATTAATAATAATTCATTTTTCCTAAAAATGTTTGAAAAACAAACTTATTTGGGAATTGTACCTTATAATCACTACTAGATTGGCTCTTGATAATCACTACTATATAAAAAGCACTATTAATCTTACATTTGACGGAGCAAAATAACGAACGCTTTAACGTTATTTTGCGATAGGCAAATGTAAAAGATTAATTGCTTTTTATATATATTGGCTCTTAGGATATATACTTAAGTTGTGGTATGGTCATTTAACAAAAAGGAGGCATTTCAAATGGAGAGTAGTAAAACATTAAATTGGGCATGTCCTGTATCAGTAATATCAGGAAGAAATGTTGTTAAAACAGAAGCCGATGGAACTGCTAATGTTGATCACGTAGTTGAAATGACTGAAAATGTATTGGCAAAAGGAAGAGGTTTTAGGGGTAAGTGGGCATATATGCCTTGTATTGGCAAGCTTGACCCTGTATTGGATGAGGAATCAAGAAAAGCTTTTGCAAAAATGCATGAACGATGTCTCGCTGCTGGATGTATAGCCTTTGCTTTTGTAACTGGCGGAGTTGTTGCAGTAAAGGTTCAGGCTAAACGCCATCAGGATGCAGCTGAAGCCGGAAAGCTTCTGACTGAATATTTCAGAACAGAGGAAGAGGCTTTGGAATGGCTCAAAAGTTTAGGAATATAGCTTGTATTAAGGTAAGCAAACATTAAATGTTAATAATTGGAGATTTTTAAGGAGAATTGCATATTTTATGCAGCTTTCCCTTTAATGCTTTAAACGAAAACTCCCATTTAAAATAAAAGGCAGGTAAATTACCCACCTTTTATTTTTTATTTATTCTGGATATAATAATGCTTTGACCTCCGAAACATGTTTATCGCTCAATTTATCTGTTCTCTTATCCTCTGAATCATTAGTTTTGTTCATATTAGAATCTTCAAAACTCACCATTATAACCATATTCTAAATTTATAGTATCTAGTCCTTGTGGTGGAAAATTAGTATCGCGCCATTTCTTGTATGAAATCAATGTAGCTTTAAATCATGCATATTTTTATGAAAAACGTTTTATTATATTTTTTCTATATTCATCAATAACTATCTGATTTTCTGAATAATTTTTTAATGCTTTATTTATTTCTGAGCTAATTTCCGCCTTGCTCATATATGAACTTAGAGTATTGCCCCATTTCAAGTAAGGGTCAATGTCATATTTTTTATGGGAGGCTGAACCACGCATTCCGGCTGCATAATTAAATGTTCCCATATTTATGGGATCATTATTTTCTGTTAAGAGTTGACCATTTTTATTATATACTGCTTCACAAAAGCCATTGTAAGATATGAATTTCAAATTAAATAGTCCGTCTTTTCCTAGTATATGATATATTGAACCTTTTACCGGAAGTAACTTCCATTTCCTTTTGATCGGTAAGGATGAATTTACTATAAGCATATCATTTAAAGTTTTCGGACAACTATTTAATTCGTTTCTAAAATAATGAACTTTTATATTAATGTATCCTATGCTCTGGATCAATTGACTAATTAATTGATCCAACTTTTCTTTATATAAATCGCTATCATTTTCAAATTCTGATTTATGATAGGTCACATCATCCATTATCTGATTTAAAGCAGCATTAAAGCTGACTGAGTTTGCAATATATTCAATATGTTTGATATAGTTATCGCTACCGATTGTATAGTGAGTATTCAGATATTCTACCTGATCATTCTTTTGGGCGTGTGTGTTTGAATTATTGCAACCAGAAAGTAAAGATAGAATAAGAAACATATATACAAATCTTTTCATAGTTAATCTTCTCCTAAAAATCAAATTGTTGCCCTCTTGAATGTTGGCTTGTTCTCAATAGTTTTACTTCTGGCATTAATGATTATACTACCCGATTGTTTATTATTCGGGAAGCCCATTTGAATAGGGAGAAATCCTTGCTACTTGATGAACAGGCTGTTATGACCAAACCATATCAGTTGGAAAAAATTCTCCGACCTTAATGTTCGAAAGGGCTTCAGCTCCTTTGAACTTATCATTAACTTCATTAATTATTGACCGTATCTCAGAATCCTCTTCTTCAGTAAACAGCACATATCTTCCACACATAACTTTATCCCCACCAAAATATCGATATAGTATATAGTATATATACCCAAGTAAATACTTCTATAAACTCCGACACATGGGTTTATGCTAGTAAAGTTATGTCAATGAATTTGTTATTATCCAATTGTTTTTATTTTGGTAGCTTTTATCCGTTGAGCGATGGCAATTCCACTTTAATACCACCGGATCACTAAGCCCTACTTTCGTACCTGCTCGACTTGTTTGTCTCGCAGTCAGGCGACCTTTATTATATTTTTTATCCACTATATTCTTTCTAAAAAGTGTCAATTATTGTATAATGGATATTGTTGCAAGTACATATACATTTTTAACATGAACTTTAAATTACTCATATATATTGAAGGTTGGTGATAAATTGAAAAATTGCATTGTAGTTACTGGAATAGTTGAATAAAAGATAAAACTTAGGAGGATTTTTATGACTATTCCAGATAAAAAAATATACCCAAGAACCGATGATTTTGAAACAGTATATTTGAAACATATAATAACTAATCCCAATATCACTATTGGCGATTATACTATGTATAATGATTTTGTTTCTGACCCCACACAATTTGAAAGGAATAATGTGCTATATCACTATCCTATCAATGAAGACAGATTGATTATTGGCAATTTTTGTTCCATTGCTTGTGGAGCAAAATTTATTTTTACCAGCGCCAATCACACTCTTAAATCACTTTCAACTTACCCATTTCCGTTATTTTTTGAGGAATGGAATTTAGATAAAGAAGATGTCAGGTCTGCATGGGATAATAAAGGTGACATTGTAATTGGAAATGATGTTTGGATAGGATATGAAGCAGTTATATTATCAGGAGTTCATATTGGTGATGGAGCAATCATAGGGACAAGAGCAGTTGTAACGAAGGATATTCCATCATATACAATAGCTGGTGGCATTCCCGCAAAAGAAATCAAAAAGCGTTTTGATGAAGATACAATTATTAAATTACAGCAAATACAATGGTGGAATTGGTCTTTTGATAAGATACAACAATTTTTACCTTTTATTATGAATGGGGAAGTTGATAAACTATGTCTTTGAATTATTTCATAACTTAGGCATTACCAACAAATCAAGTAGCAGGGTAAAAAACCCTGCTTTTCCTTTGGTTCTAGTGACTTTAAAAAATTCTTATTAATGTTTGTGTTATATTAATTTGTTATGATAATAGAAGAACATACCTTTGTTTTAGTCTTGTTAAAAGATTACTCCAGAAAAAACTACAATCTGCATTATTAATTTCGGTAGTAAAATGGTAGTAAAATTGATGTAAAAAAAAGATCAAGGATCCCAGTCATTGACTGAAACCCTTGATTTATCTGGTGTCGAAGGTCGGACTTGAACCGACATGGTATCGCTACCGCTGGATTTTGAGTCCATTCCTTTATATACTTCTTGCCAAATGTAGTCCACATCTAGCTTACACGTCTTGTAACTGGATTATTTTCTGTATAACAGCATTGGATTATACTTTTATTATACTACTACAGAGAATGTACTGGTTAAAATATACTTTGATTTTAAGTTTATATAATTTGTACTATTGATATGATATGTGACTGCTAAAACCATAATAGCTTTGATTAATCTATTTACTAATAAAAATTTCATGTCTCATTTATTCAAATTATATTTGTAAAATTTTCCATAGTTTTTGTTTATACATATTGTAGCACTTTTGTTTGCTATATTATAAACTATAGACCATTGTGTTCTATCTGGTATCTGTACATCTGATAATAAATCCATAGCATTCTCTTCAGACAAAATCCCCTTATT
>JAUZPS010000257.1 GCA_030705945.1 Bacillota bacterium | reverse complement strand
TTTTTCCTTGTCTATTTGAGCCTTGAATTTTTCATTGAGCTCCCTGTATATTTTTCTGGCGTTTAGTATGATCTCATCACTTGTTTCGCTAAAGCTTGTTGACTGACTTATCAGTTCTTCATCAAAACCCTGTTTTCTCATTTCCTGCTTAGCCATATATTCCGCATTTCCGCCTAATACTATGTCGGTTCCTCTACCTGCCATATTTGTGGCTATTGTAACGGCTCCGCGTCTACCTGCTTGAGCAATGATTTCAGCTTCCCTGTCATGGTATTTTGCATTCAGAACCTGATGTTGTATTCCGCGTTTTCTTAACATGGTACTTAAAAGTTCAGACTTTTCTATTGATATAGTACCAATCAGTACAGGCTGACCCTTTTTGTTGCATTCCACAACATCGTTAATTACTGCGTTAAATTTGCCCATCTCGTTTTTATAAACGCTATCTGCATTATCGATTCTCTGCATGGGTCTATTTGTAGGAATTACAATAACGTCGAGCTTATATATATCTTGGAATTCCTGTTCTTCAGTCTGAGCTGTACCTGTCATACCTGAGAGTTTCTTATACATTCTGAAATAATTCTGGAAGGTTATGGTTGCAAGAGTCTTGCTTTCTCTTTCTACCTTAACCCCTTCCTTCGCCTCGATAGCTTGGTGCAAGCCGTCACTGTACCTTCTTCCGTACATAAGACGTCCTGTAAACTCGTCAACAATAATAACTTCCCCGTCTTTTACAACGTAGTCTATATCATTTTTCATGAGACCGTGAGCTTTAAGAGCCTGGTTAATATGGTGAGAAATCGTCAAGTTCTCAGGGTCTGACAAATTTTCAAGCATGAAATACTGTTCAGCTTTCTTTACGCCTTTTGCAGACAGGTTAGCAGTGTGCGCCTTTTCATCAACTATATAATCTTCTTCAATGTCATCATTATGTTGTTTATCATCAGTCTGTGTAAATACCTTTAAGCTGAGCCTTGAAACAAAGGAATTAGCCCTTTTATAAAGGTCAGTTGACTTGTCTCCCGCTCCTGAAATTATAAGTGGAGTCCTTGCTTCGTCGACCAAGATACTGTCAACCTCGTCCACAATTGCGTAATGCAGTTCCCTTTGAACCTTTTCCTCCTTGTAGATTACCATGTTGTCCCTCAAGTAGTCGAAGCCGAACTCATTATTAGTTCCATAAGTTATATCGCAATTGTAGGCTAACCTTCTTTCGTCATTATCCAGATCGTGAACTATAAGACCAACTGTCAATCCGAGAAATTTGTAAATTTTGCCCATCCACTCACTGTCACGTCTCGCAAGGTAATCATTTACCGTAACAACATGCACACCTTTACCTTCAAGGGCGTTTAAATAAACCGGAAGAGTAGCCACAAGGGTTTTACCTTCACCAGTTTTCATTTCCGAAATTCTTCCCTGGTGCAGAACTACACCACCTATGAGCTGAACATCAAAATGTCTCATGCCGAGCACCCTTAGTCCTGCTTCCCTGACTACCGCAAATGCTTCGCACATTATATCATCAACCGTAGCTTCACCTTTTGCAATTTTTTCTTTAAATTCAGAAGTTTTAGCTCTGAGCTGTTCATCGCTTAACGCCTTTATCTTAGGTTCAAATTCATTAATTTCTTCAACAAAAGGCCTTATCCTTTTGAGTTCTCTATCACTGTAACTTCCAATTACTTTTTCAATTATATTCTTTATCATAAGAGCTTCATCCTTTCTGGTTAAAAACAAGTTTAAAAATTTTGTGTCAACAGATAACCAACTGTAAAGTTTTATCTCAGTTCGCATTAAAACCCATTTTTCAGCTGTTCAACTCAGCTGCTATTGAACTAGTTTTACATTTGGTTGTCTATAAATAGCGTTATAACATAAGCTGTAAAATGTAAGTCAGATATTATTCTTAATAGTCAATTATTTTTGATTGTTAATTATTAATTCCTTTTAAACCCTCATCTTGTTTTTCAGAGTATCTTCCCTTTACAGATAAATAAGCTATAAGAAATACTCCAGCCGCTGCAATCAGATCTCCAACACTTACGATTGGCATCAACCAGCCTAAAACAGGCGGCATGCTTATAACATCAGCTAAAAACGTAAGTTTTGTAACTTCGCTAACAAGAATATGTTTACCATCCAACCCTTTACTTAAAAGCTCTAAACTCCTTAAATCTCCTAAATCCAATAATGCTTGATGGCTTACAGGCATTCTTCCTCCATTTAACATCATAACCAGAGCATTGGACAGACACCCTATACCCAGAACCAAAACTCCAAGATACTTTCTGTTGAACCATAGCGCAATTATCAGAATGCAGAACGCGGCGCCTTGAGCTATAATGCCGTACTTAGCTGCATCGATTATGCCTTTTGAACTTAATACATTCATAGAGTATTGAATACATACAGCTATCAGGACGAGCCATATCTTTTCAAACTTAATATTAAGTAAATAGGCAAGTCTTCCATTTGTAAATAGTCCTAACACAACTCCCAATACAACCATAATCAGGAAAAGCATTAAATCACCCCTAAGTTGTATAGCATCTGTCTTTCATCATGCCGTCAAACTCTATTATGCTTACAGTTCTTTTTCAATATCAGGCGCCATTTATACCCTGCATTTGACTATTACAAAATACAATTGGACGCTTTCCTGTTTTGCGCTGCCAAACATAAAATTAAGAGCGCCTTTAAAATAATTTAATCAATATTAAATCATTACTAATCTTACATTTAGCATCTCAAAATGCATTTTTAATGTATAATCTTTTTCGCAACTTATCTATATAAAAAGCAATTAATCTTTTACATTTGCCTATCACAAAATAACGTTAAAGCGTTCGTTATTTTGCTCCGTCAAATGTAAGATTAATAGTGCTTTTTATCTACTTACATATTGCTTAAAGTTAAATATTGGGGTTTTGTGAAAATTCTTAAGGATTAAAATTAATAAGTCCCTTAATTAAAATCAAATATACCTTCCTATTACGTATTCTTATTGCAAAATACTGTCAGTAAGCTCGTTATCTTTCTGAGCCAAAGGTAATATTAATAATGATTTCAATAACGATCTGACCATGGAAAACCAATTTGACACAGCCAGATTGCGGAACTATAATTCTAATTTAGAAATTATCCCTTCAAAATCCCTATACGGCTTCAAAGGAACTTATATGAGGCGGAGATGAATCAGTTAAATTTATTAAAAGTTCTTTATTTATTGAAAATGAATTTATATACTTAAAATTTAAGAGTTCACTTTTACTATTTAAGCTGTCTTTAATAGTAAATTTTTCAGTTCCTGTAAAAAAGTTTTTGCTAAAATTTGGTTCTTTTATACTTAACGAGGCGCTATATTTAACTTTAAAACCCGTTTCAATGGATTCTTTATTGCAATTATTGGTATTATTACTATTACAACCACTATCAGTATTCGAGCTTGTAACATTTCCCACTGGAGCCACTGAAGCGCCTTCATTTAAAACATTGGACTGGCAACCTGCATAAACGAGCAAGTCATAATAGCCTGAGGAAAACACCACAGTCCCATCAGACGTCAGCGCGGATAAAATTATTAAACTTATAAAAAGTTTTTTAAACATGCTCCAACCCTCAAAAAATTAATAAGATTCTTTTGTAACAAAAACAATATTTTGATAAAAGATATTACTAATTGTATGATAACCGAATTGTATAATTAAATCAAGTATAAAAACTATACTATAGATACCAAAATGAGATACCAAAGTGTAAGGTTTTATATAAGGAACTATTCAATCATTCCTTGTCTTTCTCATTGAGTCGATCTAAAATCATCTTGTATCCATCGGCTCCATAGTTTAAAGAGCGGTTAACCCTGCTGATGGTTGCAGTGCTAGCGCCGGTCTTATCAGCTATTTCGGTATATGTGATCCCATTTTTCAGCATTTTAGCCACTTCCAATCTCTGAGCCAAAGCTTTTATCTCCGATATGGTGCATATATCCTCAAAAAAACTATAGCACTCATCAACATCAGATAACAGCAATATCGCCTCAAAAAGCTTGTCTGTATGATCATCCCTTAATTTAGAATTCAATTTCATCAGCTCCTGTTTCTCTTTAAAACAATATCTCCGAAATTAACACCAAGACATTTTGCAACCAGCGGACATTTAGCCCTTAAAACAAAAAATATATTGCTGCCTGCCATTTCATTGCCTTCAAGCGACTCAAAATTAGCCTGACCTTTTGATATTATTATATCAGCCTTATTAAAGACATTTAAGAATTCCTCAGAACTTCTTTCAAATACTACCCCAAGAAGGTCATTACCAGTCGTTACAACTTCACATACTGAAGTTAAACCAATCTGTTCAGCGTCCTCTAAAGTACAGTCATTTAATACGGGACCGCCCTTCACAGAATAGATAACGTTTAAACCTATTTTTTTGAATTCCTGAGCCAAAACCATGTCAAAGACTATTTCACCACTGTTATCCCCTAAAATCAATACATTCTTTGCTTTATCCAGCATTGCTTCCAGCTGATTAAAATGATCAAGATCAAATTCCTTACCTGTTATTTCGCCCATCGCCAAATCCACGTCAAAATCCGGCGTAATGCCCATATCAATAATATTTCCAGCAACAGATACCTTGAATGCCTTATGCAACCTATTAGGCGAATCTTCAACAATTCTTATAAGTTCTTTATATTGTTTCAAGGCATAATTATTCCAATCCTCTTTCGCTTTCTTATATGGATCTATTTTTCCAATAATATCATATATTTTACGCAATATAACAGTTGAATTATAGCAAGGCGTCGCCTCAAGACTCATCTGTGGAATAACGCCTAGTACGCTGTTTATCATTTCACTTATTTCCAAATCACTTTTTCCTGCAACCTTCAAAGTTGATATTCCCTGTTTTAGATAGCATGGAATACAATCCGCTTCTACTCTCATAATCATTTCTCCCTGTATTTTCTTAAAACAATTACTATTTTAATTTATATAATATATAAAGTCAAAATAAAAAAATATTGTAGTAATATTTAAAGTTTAGTGATATAATAAGTATGAAATAATTTAAAGTCTGTTAATATCTTACAAGCATTATTGTGTGTTCTGCAAAATATGTAATCTTATGCCAAATTGTGCAGTGTTTTGCTCAATTAAATATTAGTAATCTACTTAATGTAAACTTCATTGCAAACATAAAATATTCAAGAATTTGTTAACTTAATCAATTAGTATTTCATAACCCATTTAGTTAAAATGTTTATTTCAGGTTATTTCATTTCTATAAACTTATGAACAATCTGTTGCTCCCTTAAAATTACTTTTCAAAAATAACACGAACTGTTGCATTTGGACAAATTTCTTGTCGTTTTCTGCACTTTTATAAAAAAGTATTTATTTTTTAAATAATTTATAATATATTATTCACGAGTAATTATTAACTAGTTACTCCCCTATGTCCCGTTGCATTCTCCCTTCTCAAATAGAATGCGCGGGTATTTTTTTATTGTTTGAAAAATTAATTATCAAAAGTTTTTTATTTATATTTTTTTACATAATTTTGTGTTTTATCAATTAATCATTTTTTATTAAATAATTGATAAATAATATTTTAGTATAAATTGTTTATTTTATGATATAATTCTCACTATAAATTTATAATAAAATCATTATTAATCCTACATTTAGCAGAGCGAAATAACAATCCTAAATCTATTATGATTAAGTAATTAGCTTAGGTAGTATCAAAAAAACTTAGCAACTGGGAGTTTCAAAAACTTGATATAATGGGTTTTCATCATACAAAACTTGAGCAAAGAATTTTTTGAAACTCCCTTATATAGATCGAAAGGCGTGAATTTAATGGGCAACGAAATTGAAAGAAAATTCCTAACACTAAATAGGATGTACAGAGATCTGACTAAAGGAGTTCTATATAAACAGGGCTTTTTGAGTTCTAACTCCGAAAGAGTTGTCAGGGTAAGAATTGCCGGAAATAAAGGTTATTTAACTGTTAAGGGGCCCCACATAGGAATAAGTCGCGTTGAGTATGAATATGAAATCCCAGTTAATGATGCGGATGAAATGTTAGAAGATTTATGCATAAGGCCCTTAATTGAAAAACATAGGTATACATTAAGCTATGAAGGGTTTACCTGGGAAATAGATGAGTTTCATGGTGAAAATGAAGGCTTGGTGGTAGCGGAGATTGAATTGGAATATGAAAGCCAGAAATTTAAAATTCCTGATTGGATTGGTAATGAAGTGACAGGTGATTTAAGATACTACAATTCCAATTTACTTGTTAATCCCTATTGTAAGTGGTCAAATACTTAAAAATACAAAAGAGTTAAAGAAAATTCGATAAAAAATAAATAAATTTATGATTTTTTGTTTTTATCAACCATAGATTTGTGATAAAATTTAGCTATACAGTATGCTATTGGAGGAAAACAAATATAGTATTATTATGTATTTATAAAGGAATTATTTGTTAGATTATTCCCAAAATTTGCGCTTATTTGAGTAAGGATTCGGGTAAACGATATAAAATTATAGCTTTTTTATAAAATGCGCCAAATAAGTATTATTTAGAAATATAGCTCTTTCAATATACTTTTAATAATTGTTGCTTTAGGTAGTATCAAAAAAACTTAGCAACTGGTCGTTTCAAAAACTTGATATAATGGGTTTTAGTTATATAAACTTGAACAAAGAATTTTTTGAAACGCCCTTACTTCCTCTATTCAACCCAATTACTACCACCAAAAGAATCTTATTCCCTTTATAGTCCCTTTATAAATTTATTTTTCTATATTTGCTATTTCTAAATATTATATATATAAAAAGCAATTAATCTTTTACATTTGCCT
>JAUZPS010000256.1 GCA_030705945.1 Bacillota bacterium | reverse complement strand
TTCGGCTTTAGATAACTCCCCTGTCTCAATCAGAGCCTTTACCTGATCTAAAATGATTACATCACTATTCCAGTCTTGCGGTAACAATTCCAATGCTTTCTCTGAAACATCCAAAAGCTTTCTCCAGGCTGATTGTTTAAAGTATATCTTAATTAAAATATGCCACGGCTCAAATTCATCGTTATTTATTGCAATTACCTCTCTGGCTATTTGTTCAACTTGCTTTAATGTTTCTTCTATACTTAAAAACAAAGCCCGAGGAACTGGGAAGGGTCGCCTCCGACATAGACTTGTGCCACATCTTCAAAGCTATCGGTCTTTTTAAAGAATAAAATTCTCAATGTCACAAGTGTCTTCCAACTCCTCAATTTTATATATCTCCTGCAAGTGGTAAGTGAAAGTGTTTGATTCAGTATCAAAAAGCTCAGCCATAGATTTTGTGTCAGCCAGAAATTTTCATCAGCAAAATAAACATCTACATTTTGAGTTCCTTGCTCCGTGGAATATAATATAATTTTTTCCGTTATCGTTATCCGTCTTCATTCGAAACCCTCACAATTATCTGTTAATTAAAATCATATCTTCTGTAAATTCGTTTTTTGTAAAATCATAGAACACATATCTAATAACAGGCTTCTTTGATTCGGTTAATTTTGAAACAGTAAACATTTTTTGATAATTAGTACCACCAATCTTACTCCATGATGATACCAGCTCTAACTCTTCATTATTAATTTTAATTCTTGTGTTATCAATTCCCAAAATTGCTGTTTCATAACCATCACTATATACTTCTTCAATTCTATTCAATGTTTCTTTACCAATAATTGTTTTATTATTTAAATTGTCAATCGTTATATTATCCAAATACTTTGTACTTTTAGGTGATGAGATAATTGTGATTATATTATTATTTTTCTTAATTTCAAGGTCTATTGTTTTATCTTTTACAAAACTTTCTTGTGCAGAATTATATAGTTGAATAAGAGTAAGAAATTCATCATTTGATATATAATTCTTAAATGAATCTGAGTAAGATACTGGTTGTTTCAATGGAGAAATGACATTATTTCTAAATGCTATATCTTTATTATAAAAGCTTTTGCCAACTATATCATATCCAGAATTCTCAATACACTTTCTGAACTTGTTTTCTAATATCTTTTCTTGTTTCTCAACTTTTGAATTCGGATATTTATAAGTTCTTTTTATTGTAATGGCCTTAAATTTACCGACTGGCAACACTTTCAAAAAGTCATTATTATTCGGTATTGGAGTTGATGTATTTTTTATTTTAGGTGTACTTATAGGTGTGACTTTAACAGCTTCTGTTGAATTTGTTTTGGTTGATATTGATTTAATGTTTGCTTGATTAACATCTTTTGGATCACCACATCCAGCAATTACCAAAAACGAAATGGTTAATATTAATACTATAGTTGTTTTTTTCATTAGTTTCCTCCTATTCAATTACATAAAATAATTATATAGATTTTAGGAGAAATACTCAACTTAATCAAAAAAAGCCTACCTATTTACTTTATATAAGGGAGTTTCAAAAAATTCCTTGTTCAAGCTCATATCTGACTCTTTGTTTTTTTCTGCTCATGATAATTACCCTCTATATCTATCAATATTCTTCAGCATTTAAGTGTAAAATAAATCCTTCAGCACTCTGCACAGAGTTCAGCTTATGTTTGGCTAAACTTCAGCTTTATAATTTATTATCAATAATCCATTTTATTTACAATTTGTCCTAAAATTCTTAATTCCACCCTGACTTCTTTAAACAATTCAAGTTTCTAGCTTGCAATATAGCCATACCCTGTCATAGCTCTATCAACAATATGGTTGAAAACCACATCCAGCTTTTGCTTGAAAATAACCCTGTCATAACTTTGCGGCAGCGTCTTATCCAGAACATCCTGAATCATAGATTGTACCTTCAATTTAGGTTGTTCATCCTTATACCAGTCAACTATTAGTAAATTATTCTTCTTTTCAGTCAATGTCTCAAACAGCTTTTTAGCAGAAAGCTTTACCTGCTGTTCTTCAGTCTTTGTAAGTTTATCCTTTTTAAGTAGATCAAATAACTCAAGCTCTTCCTCCGACAGATTTTCTCTAATATGCCTTTCTTCTTCCTCCTGCATTTTTTCAACAAACTTCAAAAGCTCTTCATAGAAATCTTCATTCTCGGATCCACCGGAATTATATCGATCTATAATACTCTTATACATATCGGAGAATTTTGAACGGGTCACATTAATATTTAGCATTGCTTCGAGCTTTTCTTCTATAAACATCCTAAGATCAGTTATTTCAATATTCTTATAGGGTGTTTTCTTAAATTGTTCTCTGATTTTATCAACATCAAGCTTTGAAAGATCAATCACTTTGGCTTTGACAATAGCATACTCGGCGCTTGATTCCCTTAATCCCTTTGCTTCAACGCTTTGGTCAAGAAGTATATTTATTCTTGCCCTTGCGTTTTCTACTCTTTCCTCGCGTATTGTCCCGTCAATAATCCCTCTGAGATATAAAATAATTTTCAATAAAGGGTTATCCCACGCTGTTGTGAAAATCTCGGGTTTACTTGCCTCATACAGGCTTTCTGCAAGATTTGAATAAACTTTAAACTGGTTTTTATTTTCATCATTCCCTAGAATAATATTGGCGAACTCATTAAAACATCCTAAATTCTTAAATGTATCATCAGCATCCAAAACAGTCTTCAAATTTATCCCAATTGACCTACAGAAGGTTTCTGCTTCAAACAGGGTTTTATCAATAAGTTCAATTAAATTATCCATGTCTTTTACCGGCATTTCTTCTTCATTCTCTGAAACAGCATACAATCCCAGAGCTTTTTTCATATATTTGAATATATTAAGATAATCGACAACCAAACCGCTTGTTTTACCGGGAGCAACCCTGTTGGCTCTTGCAATAGCCTGCATCAGAGTATGTCCCTTCATTGGCTTGTCAAGGTAAATTGTTGACACACAGGGTACATCAAATCCTGTCAGCCACATGGAGCAAACAAACACAAGGGAAAGGTTATGGGTTGGGTCTTTAAAATGATCCTCAATGTCAAATCCATTCTCATCTATGGCATTCATCCGGTCCCTGTGTATTTTTATATTGAGTCCCTGTTTTGAGAACTTTTCTTCTTCTCCATCTTCTGCACTTACCACCACAGCCATTTCCACCGAACGCATATAATCCACAATCTTCTTCATGGAAAGTCTTTTTAATTCATCTGCTTCCCTTGCAATTTCCCTGTTTAGCCTTTTTATTTCTTCACTCCAATGATATTGAACCTTATCATACATTTTGACTGCCGTAAATTTGTCGACTGAAACCACCATTCCCTTGCCTAAAAAACCTCTTCTCGGAAAATGGTAGACAATGTCTTTTGCTACAGCTTCCAATCTGTCATCGCGTTTTAGGACTTCCATCTCATGGCTGTATTGTCTCTCAAGGCGTTTTTGCTCTTCTTCAGTAAGCTCTTCAGATTCAATAATGTCTGCAAAATCATCATCCAGATTGATATTTATAATATCCACAGTAGGAACTCTTTTTGAATAAAAAAGCGGCACTGTTGCTCCGTCCTCTATTGACTGGGCAAAATTATATTCGCTCACATAATCCCCAAACCAGGCATTAGTTAATCGCTTATTTCCAAGCAGGGGTGTACCTGTAAAAGCAATAAATTGCGCATTTATGAGCCCTGCCCTCATATTTTCCGCCAAATCCTTATACTGAGTCCTATGTGCTTCATCTACAATAACAATAATATCATCCCGCTCTGAAAGAAGGGGATATTTCCTGCCTTTATCGTATCTAAACTTGTGAATCAGAGTGAAAATAATTGATTTATTTGTTTGCAAATACTCCCTAAGCTGGGTACTGTTTTTAGGTCGTACTTCCTCTTTTTCTGATATTACACCAGTTCTCAAAAAGTTTTTGTAAATTTGCCCATCCAGGTCGTCTCTGTCGGTAATAATTAAAAATGTAAAATTTCCTTCAAACTTCCGTTTGATCTTTCTCACAAACATAACCATTGAGTAGCTTTTTCCGCTACCCTGGGTATGCCAGAAAACACCCAGCTTACCACTCAGTTTATCTCTCTTTTTAAATGTTTCAATTGCCGAGTTCACACCTAAAAACTGATGATTTTTTGCAATTATTTTAATCATTTTGTTTTCAAACAAAATGAAATTTTCAATATAGTCAAGTAAGTTTTCTTTTTTGAGGAGCCCCTTTGCAAAATACAAAAGGCTTACCCCTTCAGCTTTTATCTGCTTTCTGTCAGGCTTTTCCTTTTCATCATCAATCTTCAACCACTCGAAAAAGTGCTCATAGTCTGCCTTAAAACTACCAAGCCTTGTTTCAATTCCATTTGACAGCACGCAAATTTGATTAAAAAAGAACAGTTGGGGAATATCTCTTAAATAATCGATTAAATTCTTGTCATATGCATTTTTTACTTTAATATCTGAATTCTTAAGCTCTATAAAAACAATTGGTAATCCATTTATAAATATTATAAGATCAGGTCTTCTGAAATAGGTTTCACCCTTTATCCACATTTGGGAACATACGGTAAATATATTTTTTGATGTGTTTTCAGGACTGAAATCAACAAGTTTTACATAGTCCGTTTCCTTCCTGCCGTTCTTTTGAAACTCTACTTCAATTTTATTTCTAATTTTATTATAGTTCTCGTAGTTTACTGCCATAAGCTCTGCTGAGGAATGAGTATTCAGAAGGGATTTTGCAACATTCTCCAAGGTTTCAAAAGGGATCTGGGGGTTGATAATCTGAAGCTGCTTAATGAGGATGTCATAAAGCACAACCTGCCTTTTATTTGAACGACCGGTTCCGTCATTCAAATCTTCCGGGTCCTTGGTAAAGCAGTTAAAGTGTGAAAATCCGTGCTGTTGTGAAGTTAACACCTCAATCACGGCCTTTTCAATCATATCTTCAGTTATAATCTTTGCCATAATGTCTGCCCCCTAAGTTACTATTTATTCCCCGCCCTTTAGGTACTTTTCCATTTCGATGTCAAACTGTGATATATACCTTTCATCTTGTTTGATTCTAAATTTCTCGTATTCCTTTGTCGCCTTATCTACGGCTGATTCATGACTTACCTGTCCAGTTCCTTGTAATACCCTTCTACGGTTATTTGCTAAAAACCTGTCGGTTTCATCTACCCAATCCTGCATGCTCATTAGGATGCCATCTTCAGCCTGCAATTCTGCATAGTCAATAAACATCGTAACAATCCTGTTCATCCTTGAAAGCTCTTTTTCATTCAAGTAATTTTTAGCGATTGTAATATCACTTTTCAAAATTTTACCCTCGGGAGAGTTTTTCCAATTAGTAAGTCCCATTGTCGGGTGCTCACAATTAACCCTTTCAACAATAAGTTCTGCAGCTGTTTTTCCCGTTATTGCGTAATGGAGCTTGTTTTGAACAAAAGCATAAAACGTCCTGGTAGTTTCACTGTTTTTGTCATAATCGTAACTGCACTGTTCAAAAACATCTGCTATCTTTTGGTAAGCTCTTCTTTCGCTTGCCCTGATTTCTCTGATTTTTTCAAGTAATTCATCAAAATAGTCCCTGCCAAAAGCTCTACCGTTTTTAAGCATTTCATCATTTATAGCAAAACCTTTAATGATGTACTCTTTTAATGTCTGTGTTGCCCATTTCCTAAAGCGCGTAGCCTCTTTTGAATTCACTCGATAGCCTACGGCAATGATTGCATCGAGATTGTAATACTTTGTATTATAGTTTTTACCGTCTTGGGCAGTATGTGCAAAAATTGCACATACTGAATTTTCCTCAAGTTCGCTTTCTGAAAATATATTTTTCAAGTGCTTAGTGATTACTGTTCTATCAACTCCAAAAAGCTCAGCCAAGGCTTTTTGTGTCAGCCAAAATGTTTCTTCTTTAAATACAACATTAACCGAAGTTTTTCCTTCAGAAGATGTATAGAGGATTATTCTATTTTCAATTATTTCAGCCATTGTTACACCTCCAGTTTTCCGCTCATAAGGCGTGGGAGAAGTAAGTCTCGTTGTTTGATGAGGTTACGATTTTTCATTAATAAATTCTCAATCTGATCATTTATTGGTTCAACAATGCTATTAAAACTATTAACAAGATTGTCATCTGGAACAATCATTGAAAATAAGGTTAAAAGTTGTGCATTTGCTTGTGGTTGAGCTGCACCAGTTGCAATAGCTTGTATAAAACTCTTATATTGTTCAGATTCAACAACCATCCCAATCATTAAGCCTAACTTTTTATTTTTAGGCTTCAATCTTACAAGGAATGAAGCAAATATTGCTTGCGGAGAATTTTTATTAATCCTTTTTGCATATCCAACTGTAGCACCTGTTCTGGCTACAAGAATATCTCCTTCTTCCAGTAAATACTTTAAAAGTTCTTTTTCTTCAATCTTACAGTAAGGCACATTACCCCAATTCAAATTTTTTTGCGCAATATCAGTAATCCTTAAAAACTTGGGACCACCATTTTCACTTTCTGCACTTGCAGTATATCCATACTGGGTTTCTACAAGTTCTGATAATTTAAATATCTTCCACCCTAGTGGCAAGCCATTCTCAAACTTTGTTTCTTTGTAATTCGGAAATCTAAACCTCGCAAACCATTCTTTATATAGGTTCTGTGCCACTTTTTCTAAAAGTTCAATTCTGCTATTATTATTTTCTATTAGGTCATCATAGGCAGAAAGTATATCAGCAATTTTTTGTTGGGTAGGGAGTGGAGGAATCAGAATTTTTAAATTTACAATAAAACCTCGATCTGCCCTTTGCCTTCCACTTGCTCCTGTCATACTATTAATAGCCGGTAAAACCACAAAATCACTAGAAACTAAG
>JAUZPS010000255.1 GCA_030705945.1 Bacillota bacterium | reverse complement strand
CTATACTAATGATTTTATTACAAAATTAATAAGTAAGAAATCAATAATATTAAATATATAAAGGAGGTCTTTAAATGATTGAGTTTAATAAAAGAACAAATACCTTAGAACAAACTCAGTATAAGTATTCGCTTCAGGATATTTCAGAACCAAATCTTTATAGGGAAATTTTCAGCTACGATGAAATTCCTAAATGCGCCTTCAACCACAGAAGAGTTCCTATGTTTCCCGCAGATGAGATTTGGATAACAGATACAACCTTCAGAGACGGACAGCAGTCAAGAGCTCCTTATACTGTTGAACAGATAGTAACACTTTATGACATGTTGCACAGATTGGGCGGACCTAACGGTATAATAAGACAAAGTGAATTTTTCTTATACAGTGATAGGGATAAAGAAGCTGTATACAAGTGCATGGAAAGAGGATACACATATCCTGAAGTGACAAGTTGGATAAGAGCTACCAAAAGTGATTTCAAACTTGCTAAGGATATGGGAATGAAGGAAAGTGGAATTTTAGTCAGTTGTTCGGACTATCATATTTTTAAGAAGCTTAATATGACAAGAAGACAGGCGCTTGATCATTACATGGAAATTATTAGAAGCGCAATTGAAGTCGGAATAAAGCCTCGCTGCCACTTAGAAGATATAACTAGGGCTGATTTCTATGGTTTTGTAGTCCCATTTGCCTTAGCGCTTAAAAGGTTAATGGACGAAAGTGGAATTCCAATAAAAATACGCGCATGCGATACTTTGGGTTATGGTGTGTCATATTCAGGAGCAGCTCTTCCAAGAAGCGTTCCAGGAATCATATATGGATTAAGACATCATGCCGGTTTTCCAAGTGAACTGATTGAATGACATGGTCACAACGATTTCTATAAAGCAGTTTCCAATTCAGCTATAGCTTGGATGTACGGCGCTTCTAGCATTAACTGTTCACTCCTTGGTATTGGAGAAAGAACAGGAAACACTCCTCTTGAAGCAATGGTTATTGAATATGCTCAGTTAAGAGGCACAACAGCTGGTATGGACACAACTGTAATTACTGAAATTGCTCAATATTACGAAAAGGAACTTGGTTATTCCATTCCTTCAAGAACGCCTTTTGTTGGAAAGCATTTCAATGTTACACAGGCTGGAATACATGCAGATGGCTTGTTAAAAGATGAAGAAATTTATAATATATTTGATACAAATAAATTCCTCAAAAGACCTGTCGGTGTTGCTATAAACTCTCACTCAGGCCTTGCGGGGATAGCGCATTGGATAAACAGCTATTTCGGGCTTTCGGGAGCAAAAAAGATTGACAAAAAGGACGAAAGAGTTGCAAAACTAAAAGATTGGATAGACGAACAGTATAAAGACGGAAGAGTAACTGCAATTGGTGATGACGAGCTCATAGAAGCCGTTGGAGAACTCACGCCGGAGATACTGGATCTGGCATTATAATACACTTAACTGAAATTAAAAATCGGAGGGGAAAAAATGGGATTAAATTTAGCGCAAAAAATAATTAAAGAACATTTGGTAAGCGGTGAAATGGTTGCGGGCAAGGAAATTTCCATAAGAATAGATCAGACTCTTACTCAGGACTCAACAGGAACTATGGCGTACTTACAGTTCGAAGCTATTGGAATTCCAAGAGTAAGGACTAAAAAATCTGTTGCGTATATTGACCATAATACGCTTCAAGCTGGTTTTGAAAATGCCGATGATCACAAGTATATACAGACGGTAACTTCTAAGCATGGCATATATTTTTCAAGACCCGGCAATGGAATATGTCATCAGGTTCAACTCGAAAGATTCGGCGTTCCAGGTATGACCCTGTTAGGTTCAGATAGTCATACTCCGACAGGCGGAGGTATAGGAATGCTGGCTATTGGAGCAGGCGGTCTTGATGTTGCTGTCGCTATGGGCGGCGGTCCATATTATCTCATGATGCCGAAGGTTTGCAAGGTTAACTTAAAAGGAAAGCTTGCGCCATGGGTATCCGCAAAGGATATTATTCTCGAAGTTCTAAGGCTTCTTACAGTTAAGGGCGGGGTTGGCAAGGTAATCGAGTATGGCGGAGAGGGCATAAAGAGCCTTACTGTTCCTGAAAGAGCTACCATAACAAATATGGGAGCAGAACTTGGCGCGACAACCTCTGTTTTCCCAAGCGACGAAGTTACAAAAGAATTTCTCAGGGCCCAAGGCAGGGAAAATGATTGGATTGAACTTAAGTCTGATGCGGACGCAACATATGATGAAGTGGTTGAAATAGATTTAGGTTCATTAGAGCCTATGGCGGCAAAGCCTCACAGCCCTGATAACATTGCAAAAATATCTGAAATAGGTAAGATAAAAGTTAACCAGGTAGCAATTGGAAGTTGTACAAACTCATCCTATATGGATATGATGAAAGTTTCTAAAATATTAAAAGGCAAAACAGTTCATCCTGATGTGAGCCTTGTTATAGCTCCAGGATCAAAACAGGTGCTAACAATGTTGGCTCAGAATGGCGCTTTGGCTGATATGGTTGCCGCAGGCGCAAGAATACTTGAGTCAGCATGCGGTCCATGTATCGGTATGGGTCAGGCTCCTGCGACAAACGCTGTTTCCTTGAGGACCTTCAACAGAAATTTCGAAGGCAGAAGCGGAACCGCTTCAGCCCAAGTTTACTTAGTAAGTCCTGAGACAGCTGCTGCAAGCGCTATTAAAGGAGTTTTTACAGATCCAAGGGATTTAGGACCAGCAGTTAATATCGAAATGCCAAAACAGTTTATTATAAATGATAATATGGTAGTAGCTCCAGCTGAAGACGCTTCCAAGGTTGAAGTTGTAAGAGGTCCGAATATTAAGCCTTTCCCTATCAATAAAGAGCTTACTGATAAAGTTGAAGGCAAAGTGTTGATAAAAACAGGCGATAATATTACAACCGACCATATTATGCCATCTAACGCTAAGCTTCTTCCATTCCGTTCAAATGTGCCGTATTTAGCAGAATTCTGCCTTACTCCATGCGACCCGGAATTCCCAAAAAGAGCTAAAGAAAATGGGGGAGGATTTATTGTAGGCGGAGCTAATTATGGCCAGGGCTCAAGCCGTGAACATGCGGCATTGGCTCCTTTGCAGTTAGGAATAAAAGGCGTTATAGCAAAATCTTTTGCCAGAATTCATATGGCAAATCTAATAAATTCAGGTATAATCCCTATGACCTTCGAAAACGAAGCCGATTATGACGCAATAGATAACGGAGATGAACTGGCGCTTGAAGATGCTATTGGGCAAATTAAAAGCGGCAGCCAGCTTATATTGAAGAATAAATCAAAAAACACCGAGATTAAAGTAAATGTTGCATTATCAGGAAGACAGGTCGAGATTATGCTGGCAGGCGGATTGCTGAATTATACTAGAAAAAATGGTTGAAGCAGCTTACTTGGTAATAAGGGAAAAATTACTCCTTAAAAGTAGTAAAGTAATTTTCCCCTCACTACTTAATAGCCAAGGGAAGGAGACTTCATTGGTTTATAGCTCTTCAAAGAGGGAGGGCGTAAATGTCAAAAATTGAGCATAATGAAAGCGACAGCATTTTGAGCTCATTAAGAGGTAAAGTATTCAACCAGCTTCAGAATGATATTATAAATGGCAAATATCAGCCCGGTGAAAACCTGATAGAAACGAGATTATCGGAAGAATTGGGTGTTAGCAGGACACCCATTAGGGAAGCGCTCAGGCAGCTAGAGTTAGAAGGCCTGGTACAATCGATTCCCAATAAAGGTGTGGTTGTAACTGGAGTTTCAACAAAAGATATAAAGGATATATATACCATAAGAACCATGATAGAAGGCTTGGCAGCAAAATGGGCGGCTGAAAAAATAACGCCGGAGGAACTGGTGGAATTAAAGGAATCCCTTGAGCTTGAAGAGTTTTATACATTAAGGAATGATACCAGCCATGTATTAAAGTTGGATTCAAAGTATCATGAATTGATATTTAAAGCTAGCAAAAGCAGACCCTTGCTATTTATGTTAAGCACATTTCATCTATATATACAAAGAGCAAGAAATATATCTATCAGTTCTCCGGGAAGGGCTGAACAGGCTCTTTTAGAGCATAAGGCAATATTTAAAGCCATAAGCGAAGGGGACGCGGAAATGGCGCAAATCCTTACTACGGAACATGTTAAAAATGCAAGCATAAATTTAATAAAACAAATAAATGATAAAGAGGATATTTAAAATATCCTCTTTATCATTTTAGCTCCATTGTGTATATTGCCGCCGGCTTAAAGTTTCCATCGTTATCTTTTAAACTTACAATAAAAGAGTAAACCCCAGCTTCGCTTATATTGTTCTTATCCCAGGACAGCGCAAATATCACCGGTGTATTTGGGCCTGTAACATTTATATCCTGTTCTGATTTTGAGTCTATTGGTTTTGTGAAATCAATGTTGTTGTTTTGGTCATTTTTATAGATGCCGCAATACAATGTATGCTTGCCGACGGATAATCCGCTAATGCTTATATAGGACAAGTATTTATCAAATTCAGTCCAGTAGGGTATAACCTCAGCCGGCTCGCCTGCCGCTGTAGAGCCATCCTTTGTCTCGGTGAACATAATGTTTATCTGGGGCTTAGTTATACTAGCGGTCTTTGTCGCTCCATCCCAGGACACTATACCGTTTACAGCTTCAGCGACTTTTCTTAAAGGCAGAAGCGTTCTTCCGTCCATTATTATTGCCGGCACATCCGTATTTAACACATGATCGTTTATGTTAACTTTAACAATATCATAGCCTTTATATTTTGCAGAGCTTTCGGCAGCTACAATTGTAGATATAATCAGGGATAGAATAACAACAAACGGTATGACTCTTTTCATAAGAAAGACTCCTTCCGGATTAAGTTTTTATAATTTGCTAAATATATAAAAAGTGATTAATCTTTTACGCATCAAGTTTTTGAAACGAGTAGTTGTGAAGTTTTCTTTTTATACTACCTTAATCAATATTTTCTACAAAAACATATTAAAATCCTTTTTTTCTTATAATATTAATACTGAATAAAAAGCAATTAATTTTTTACATTTATATATCGCAAAATACCATAAAAATGTTCGTTATTTTGTTCTGATAAATGTAAGATTAATAGCGCTTCTAATTTAGGTAAACACTTATAATTTTTAGTAAAACTTACGAAACAATAAATTACAAAGCTTTGCTACTTTGCGACGGTGTGTTATAATATCACCTGTAAATATGCTGGTTATAAATTATATATCGGAGTAAATTATGAAATTACCTATAGAATTTTTGAATAAAATGAACAGACTGCTTGGGGACAAAGAGTATGGCGAATTTATAGATTCTTTTAACAAGCCAAGATTCTACGGCCTAAGGGTAAACACGCTTAAAATTAATTTAGATGACTTTCAAAGAATTACGCCTTTTAAATTAAGGCCAATTCCATGGGTTAAGGATGGTTTTTATTTTAGCGAGAAGGATTTTCCAGGAAGGCATCCATACTATCATGCAGGGCTCTATTATATCCAGGAACCAAGCGCTATGTATCCCGGATCAGTTGCTGACGCAAGGCCCGGGGAGCGAATTCTGGACTTGTGCGCCGCGCCTGGCGGTAAGTCTGTGCAGCTTGCGGCGGGGTTGAACGGAAAAGGTCTATTGGTTGCAAATGACATTAGTTCTGACAGAGTAAAGGCATTAGTTAAGAATATAGAGTTATGTGGGGTAAAAAATGCTGTAGTGACAAATGAGACCCCAGATAATCTTGCAAGAAGGTTCGGAGCATTTTTTGATAAAGTTATTGTAGACGCGCCTTGTTCAGGGGAAGGAATGTTCAGAAAGGATGAGGCTGCTGCAAGAAGTTGGAATAATTTTAAATCAGATAAATGCACAGCTATGCAGCGGGATATTCTTGACAATGTGGATAAATTGTTAAGGCCCGGGGGCTCTTTAATATATTCTACATGCACATTTGCGCCTGAAGAAGATGAGATGATGATATCGGAATTTCTGGACAAGCATAATGATTATGAGATATGCCCCATACCAAAATCAGGTGGTATAGCTGATGGAAGACCTGACTTTGCAGATGGAAATCAGGGATTAAGAAATACGTCAAGACTATGGCCCCACTTACTTGAGGGTGAAGGACATTTTACAGCGATGCTCAAAAAAACTGAGAATGCTGATAACGATAAAAGCTATAGCTTAAAATTTAATCAAATAAAAAATGATGCTCTCGATGAGTTTCATAGGTTTGCTAGCGCAAATTTAAATTGCGATATAGAAGGCAGATTCGAGTTAAAGGGCAATAATCTTTATTGTATCCCTTATGAAACGCCTTCATTAGATGGTTTGAGAGTAGCAAAATTCGGGTGGTATCTAGGGGAATTTAACAGAGGTAAATTTGAACCTTCTCATTCAATGGTTATTTCTTTGAAAAAAGAAGATATTAAGAATGTAGTAAATTTAAGTTCTGATTCAAAGGAAGTTTTAAGTTACTTAAAAGGTGAAACGTTGATGCAGGATTGCGATACAACAGGTTTAACTTGTATTTCGGTTGATGGTTATACTTTGGGATGGGCGAAATTCACCGGGGGTGTCTTTAAAAACCTTTACCCAAAGGGGTGGAGAAGAATGAGTTAGGAATGTTGAAATAAAGCATCTTCATTTGCAAAAATAATATGGAAATTTTCACGATTTATAAATCAAGGTATATGTTTCTTGATTTTAAAAGCTAATCTAAAATTAAAGGCAGGAAAAAAATGAGAAATACTCAGCGATTAGATAAAATTGTTTCAAACTTCGGATATGGCACCAGAAAAGAGATTAAGCAGCTGGTGAAAAACGGAGCCATAAAAGTAGACGGTAAAGTTGTCAAGGATAGCGGCATTCATGTGGATCCTAAAACAAGTTCGATTGAAGTTAACGGTGAAGTCTTAAATTATAAAGAGTTTATATATCT